>JAQGHS010000980.1 GCA_028291605.1 Planctomycetaceae bacterium
TCCGCAGGGTAAGATTCCCAATCGAAATTGATGGTTTGCGAAGTCCGACTCTCTGAGTCGGGTCGCGCCCGGCTCGCCGGCTCAATTGGCTTTGCGGTTCGCATTGGATTGTTCGGCAAGTTCGACCTGAATTGGAAAGCCGCGATGAATCGCCGCAGTCCAAGTATTGGCGGGAATCCCTTTCTGAAGCCGGAGAATTGCTCAAGAAACCGCTGTAGACCTAATTGCCGGCTCTTGGTACATTCGCACCCTTCAAACAGCTCCCTTCCGTTTCATCTCTCCTCCCGTCTGCCTTCTGTTCTGTGTACCGCGTCCCGCGCGGTGGCGTATGCCCATCCCTCAATGACTTCAGCCACCTGAATGATCTCGTGGTCGTCGTTCATCCTTGTCTCACCACATTCAGCGAGTCTGCCCATGCGGATCAATCTTGATCGTTGCGTGTTCCTGGCCTGTTTCGGCCTCTTGTTGTTATCCAGCAGCGAAGCCAGTGCGCAGTTGATGAAAGCCTCCAAAAAGCTGGAGACGGATTCAGCGAAGAGTTATGTCGTCACCAAGAAGTGCGGTCCCTGGATGATCATGGTGACCAGTCTGCGCGGCAATCCGAACGATCCGGACAGTACGACCAACGCCCATAAGGCGGCCCACGAACTGGTCATGGACCTCCGCAAGAAGGGGATTCCCGCGTGGACTCACGAACAAAAAGGTGAGATGGAAGAGATTGCTTCCTATGATCGCAATGGAAAATCAGTCACACGATTCGTCGCATCACAGCGAAACCGCATCTGCGTACTGGCCGGTGAGTATTCCAGCATCGACATCGATGAAAAGGACGCGACCAAGGCCAAGCATGCGAAGATCGCGCAAGAGACTTTAGCCTGGATGCAGAAATACCATCCCAAGGCTCTCGCTACGAATGGGAATTTCAAGCCGACGCCGGGACGCCCCGGACCGTTAAGCCGGGCCTTCCTGACCTTGAATCCCATGTTCACGGAAGACGAAATTGCGCAGATGGCCTATGACAAGGACCCACTGCTGAAGCAACTCAATAAGGGGCAGAATTTCAATCTGCTGCTGAATCCCGCCAAATACACGTTGATTGTCGCGACTTTCCAAGGTTCGTCGAAGCACGTGATCGCGACCGGAGAAAAGCAGGAGCGGGATGCGACCTTCAAGTTTGATTCGATGCTGGAAAAGAATATCTCGCTCGACAAAGCTGGCCAAAGTGCCTGGACCTTGGTGCATCTGTTGCGCAATCAAGGGCATGAAGCGTTTGTCTTCCACGAACGTTTTCGCTCGGTGGTGACGGTGGGCGGCTTTAATGACCCGAACGATCCGCGGGTCGCCAAGTTTGTCGAACAATGGGGGCCGAAAATGAAGCCTGATCCGAAGACCCGGCAGGATGTCCTGACGCCGGAAATCCTCCAGATTGGTGGCAACAATCCCCAGTTGTTTGTGCTCGATCTGACCCCGGAGTTGATGAAGGTCCCGAAGTTCAAGTAAGGATTTGTTCGGGGTTGGTTGTCGTTTGACGGGGATTCAGGCAGACTATCGGGGCCGTGATTAACGAGCCATCCCGACCCCTTTGCCACCCCACCCGCCCCATGACTGACGACAAATCACTGACCGTTGTTCTGGCCAGCCGCAATCGTAAAAAGATCGGCGAAATGGCAGATTTGCTGGCTCCTTTGGGCATTCGGCTGCTGGGTGTCGCTGATTTTCCGGATGTGCCCGAAGTCGTCGAAGATGGTTCGACGTTCGCGGAAAACGCCGCCAAAAAGGCGAGTCAAACGGCTCTGGCAGTGGGCCATTGGGCCATTGGCGAAGATAGCGGGCTGATGGTGGATGCCCTGCAGGGACGTCCCGGGATCTATTCGGCCCGCTACAGCGATCCCGGCGCGACTGACGAACGCAACAATCTGAAGCTCCGGGAGGAACTCGCTGGTATTCCGGACGAACGGCGTGGCGCCGGCTATATTTGCTCGGTGGCCCTGTCGGATCCGACCGGCGCGATTCGACTGACCGCTGAAGATCGATGTCGCGGGCGGATTATTTCCGAACCACGCGGCACCAACGGATTCGGGTACGATCCCTACTTCTTGATCCGCGAATATCATCAAACCTTTGGGGAACTCAGCTCGGCGGTCAAGCAACGCCTCAGCCATCGAGCCCGGGCATTTGCGAAGTTCATTCCTGAAATGATGCGGTTACTGAGAAGTTCGGTTGCGGATTGATTTAAAAGCTTTTTGCCACGGATGAAACACGGATAAATGCAGAGTAAGAGCCACTCCGTCCGGCGTTCCTAGGCTAGAACTTATAGATCAAGTTTGCTTCGCGGTAAGATGCCAACATAGGCTGACCCAATCCGTGTTTCATCCGTGTCAATCCGTGGCTAAAAACTCTTCGTCCCTTGCCCTTGGTAGCATTTACTCCAAGGCGCAATGCGGCATTCGCTGGCGGGAATGGGCGAGATCTGCCAAACTGCAGCGGCTTCCCACGAAGTTTTTCGCCCTCCCCGCCTCGCAGCCAGGCTGATCTGTTGCACGGATAGTTTGTGAATACCGATTCGACGAGACCGTATCTGTGGATGCTGGTCGGGCAGTTTGCGTTTGCCATCATGGCGACGCTGGCGCACGCGCTGAAGGATTATTGCGGCTGGCAGGTGATTGCGGTTGGACGTTCCACGATTCCGATGGTGCTGATCGCCCTTCTCGCATGGTGGGCTCACGTGCCGCTCGTAATTTGGGGCACCCGATCACTCTGGATTCGCAGCATCGCCGGCAGCATCAGTCTGGTCTGCACGTTTTTCGCGTTTACCCGGATGCCCATTTCCGATGTGCTCACCATCACCAACCTCTTCCCTGTGTGGATCGCCCTGCTGAGCTGGCCGCTGTTGGGAATGCGCCCGAGTTCGACGACCTGGCTGGCGATTGTCAGCGGTGTTGCCGGAGTCGTTTTGATTCAACAGCCGCACATTGCTAAAGGAAATCTGGCGTCATTTGCCGCCCTGGCCAGTTCCTTTTGCAGTGCCGTCGCCATGCTGGGACTGCACCGATTGCATGGAATGGATACGCGAGCCATCGTGTTCCATTTCTCGTCGGTGTCGCTGCTATTCAGCATGTCTGCGAAGCTGTTCATTCAGGGGAGTCCGCCGCCGAATGCGCCCTGGCAGTGGATTACCGTGGCCATGTTGCTGGGGGTGGGGGTCTCGGCCACTGTGGGGCAAGTGTGTCTCACAAAGGCATTTACGCTGGGAGACCCGGCCAAGGTTGCTGTTGTCGGATTGACTCAAGTCGGGTTTGGCGTGTTAATCGACGCGGTGCTCTGGAGCCGCAGTTTTGAGCTGCCGACAGTATTGGGGATGATACTAATTCTGACCCCGACGGCCTGGTTGATGCTTCGCGGCGGCGCCAGTGCGGAACCACATGACGAATGAGGATAGGTTGCATCGGGCGATGCGAATCTCATCATTTCCGATGCTGGCAGCATCGGCCACGGGCGGGTATCATGAACTCTTGATGAAGACCCCGCAGGGATGTGATCACCGCTGGGGGGATTGCCGCCATTGGGTGACCATTGCGGCCGTTTTACCCCCGACCTACCTAAGTTCTCACGCAGAAGAATCTTGGCTGTATTTGGCTTGCCTCTCGAAGATTTCGGTCACTTCGGGGCCAAGTTCTTCTGCGTAATTAACCAAGGTCAATATGTCGCCAGCTCCCCCGTCTCGCAGTTTTCTGTCCGGACCGCGCACGATTCCGTTTCAGGCACCGCAAGGTGATCTGGCAATCCTCGCTGGCTCCGCCAATCCGAAACTCGGCAAAGCGATTGCCGAGATGCTGGGTGTTGCCTTGACCCCCTGCGAAGCACTGCATTTCAGCGAGGGAAACGTCTTCGTACGCGTTCTGGACAACGTGCGCGGCCGCGATGTGTATGTCATTCAGGGCAGCCACAATCCGGTGAATGACAACTTCATGGAGTTGCTGTTCTGGATTGATGCCTTGAAGCGTGCCAGCGCCCAGAACGTAACGGCCGTCATTCCATTCTTTAGCTATGCAAAAGGTGACAAGAAGGACGAACCTCGCGTGTCGATCCGGGCCCGTGTCTGCGCCGATGCCATCGAGGCTGCCGGGGCCGATCGCGTGTTGACGATGGACTTGCACAGCCCGCAGATCCAGGGCTTTTTCCGAGTTCCTGTCGATCACTTGTATGCTCGGAATGTGTTGTGCGATCACATTCGCAGCTTGAATATTCCCGATCTGGCCGTGTGCAGTCCGGATGTCGGTTTCGCGAAGGGGGCCTCCGCGTACGCCAATCTGCTGGGAGTTCCGGTCGTCATCGGCAACAAGCAACGTCACGGCCACGATGAAACGGTTGAGGTCCTGGAAGTCATTGGTGATGTCGACGGCAAAAATGTGCTGCTGGCGGACGATTTCACGATTTCGGGCGGTACTCTGATCGAGATGGCACACGTCTTGAAATCACGCGGCGCGCGCGACATCTACGCCGCGGTTTCCCATGGTGTACTCTCCAAGGGGGCGGCCGCTCGCATCGGGGCCAGCGACATCAAAGAAATGTTCATGACCGACACGATCGAAAATCATCCCGATCCGCTGCCAGCGAACATCACGTGCGTCTCGGTCGCGCCGCTGTTTGCGGAAGCCATTCGTTCGATTCATGACAGGACGAGCGTCAGCAGCCTGTTTCCGGATGCGAAGCCGATTGGTAAGAAATAGTCCGTGGTCCTTTGTCAGTTGTCCGTGGTTATTTGGCGAGGCCGGCAGTGCAGGCCCCCGATTTCTGCCTGGCTTTCGAGTTGCAACATCTGTCTTAAAACCCCTAGATCTACTGAATTCCATACAACTGACAACGGACCACTGACAAAGGACAACGGACTCTGCCCATGGCTGATGCTGAACCCAAATTGACCCCGGCGATGCAGCGCTACCAGGAAGTCAAGAAACAGCATCCCGATGCCATCTTGCTCTTCCGCATGGGTGACTTCTACGAGCTGTTCTACGAGGACGCACAGACTGCCGCTCGTGTCGTCGGGTTGACGCTGACCAGCCGCGATAAGGGATCGCCCAATCCCATCCCGATGGCCGGGTTTCCCTACCATCAACTCGATAACTATCTCAGGAAACTGATCCAGGCGGGATATCGGGCGTCTGTTTGCGAGCAGGTCGAAGATCCCAAGCTGGCGAAAGGTTTGGTTCGACGGGAGGTTTCGCGCGTCGTCACCCCTGGAACCCTGACTGACGACGCCTTGCTCGATCCTCGTGAGAGTAAT
>JAQGHS010001004.1 GCA_028291605.1 Planctomycetaceae bacterium
CTCGGATGAGGACGCGAATCATACCTTGATGGCCTTATTGCTACGCAATCATTTGCATGGCAAATGGTTATGACGGCTTCGTGTTTCCGGCGGAAGATCCTGGCGCAAACAAAACTGAGATTCTAACTCAGCTAACGCCGTCCATATCGATTACCCGTCAGTTCTCGATGACCGAAACGTAGTTGAAAAAACAACTGATGTGCTGGCCACTTCACAGGGTCGGAACGAAGCGTCCCCAAGCTTGCACACTTGTGGAAGTCAGCGACAAGACAAGAGAGACGCCCAGGAAACGACGCACGTACCGACTCGCGCGGCGGTACTTACTTGGATATTACAGTTGACGTCTCAGCTTAAAGCAGAGAATTCATCGGATTGATGTTTTTCGGATTGCTTGGTGAACCGACTAGACCGAGATGCATCAGAGGCATTAACTGCACTGAAGTATCGTCTGCAGAATGACTTCTGGCGACAAGATCGCGAGCAAGTGCAATGGCAGCCGAGTCAGTGTAGACTCGTTTCTCACCGTCTTCCGGAGCAGAGTTCATGATGATCGTGCCATCTGACACCGTGTAATCGTTCCCCGCTCCCGATCGCTGCCAGCAGTCCGTTCAGGAACAATTCTAGAGTGCCATTGAGAGGGGTATAAGAGAGCGTAAACGTCGTATTGGATCCGTTGATCGCTCCACCAGCCTTCTCGTTATGCACGTGCGTCGTGCTGCCACCGCCACCCTCTTCGTCAGGGGCGAGCCCAGTGTGTCGACATCATTCCCAGTAACTCACCCGACCGCGTCACGAGGGGTGTGGTCTGTGCGGCCAGTATTCCGGCCGCACGATGCGCCACTCCGGCGGGTGAAAATAGGTACTCGCCGGCAGTGAAGTCCGAGATGATCGCACGGCTTCTGGATTTGAGAGCCATCGCGCAGGATGTTCCCGCGTCGATAGTGACCGTTGCAAACGATGCAGCCAGCGCCGTGTCAACGCCATACCAGGCGATTAAGCGGAGTGGCCCCGAGGAATCGAACCGTTTTCGAAAAGCTGAGACAACTCCAGATGTCACCTGGTCAACCCGTGCCGGATCATAACAGGCCAGTGGATTGAATGGGACGACGTTGTCGCTGGCGGCATCGAAGACAATCACATCGTTCGTGCGCTGTCGCGGCGCTAAATTCGTGACGGCCTCGGCGAGATCGCCGTGGACATCGAAAACCGTGAGTCCCCTCCGCTCCCAAGCCGAATTTTCCTCGGGACGAACATACACGGACGAACCGAGAATGGCCCACGCACCCCATATTCGCTACACTGCCCATTCTGACTGGGAGCGGCTTCCTCGTTTCGAGCCGGATTTCTTTGAAATGTGCTAACTCAGCAAAGATTTCGGTCGAATCAACGGATAATGGAGTGTCATTTTTGTTCCGAGCCGTGGAACTTTCTATTAGCCCCGAAAGCAGGCGTGGATGGCAAGATCTTTCGCGGATTGCACCGCTCGGATGGATGGTCCTCGTTGGGACATTGGCCGGCATTTTGCCGTCCGACGTAAAACCGGAGCTCGTTCCGACATCTCAGGTAACACAAGAAGAGTTTGAGGAGCTCAAACGACTGGCACAAGACTTGTCCACGTCACCAGCAAAGGAGCCCGACGACGATGCTCAATGGGGTGATCTCACTTCTATGATCCGAACTTGGACTCACGATCGGCTGGAAGCGGCACTTCGAGTGCTTGAGGGAATCGACGCTCATTCTGGTGTGCTGGTCCAATCACCTTCGTCATCACCGCTTTTCTCGATTCAATCTAGCTCACGCGGGAAAGTGTCTGGAGGACATGCAGACTCACATGATTATGATATTCGATTACTGGATGGGAGTCGCACTTTACGGCCTTGGCAGCTCGTAAATGCGGCTGCAACAGGCGAGAGAAGCACCGATCGTACCGAACACATTCAAATGCCAGACGGACGCAAGTCATTCGTCTGGACTGAGACGCGATATCGTGATCGCTTGCTTGCGGTGCATGTCGTCCAGCCTGGCTTAGCTCAGCTTGCAGGACTCGGAATTCCGGGAAACGAAGCCGCCCTCCAAGCTGACGTGAACAAACACGAGGTGCCTGACACTCGATTTAACAGAGACGCCAACCCCATTGCTAATACGCACGTCAAGCAATCGCAACCACCTGAAGACACTGTACAACTACAATCACAATCTGGCGACGGCTTGTCGCAAATCTCAACTGATTCAAAATCGGACATAAGTGCAAATACAACGGATCAGATACTACAAGCGCAGGAAGATTCCTGGAGAAGGCGACAGACCAAGGCCGGCAATGTTATCCGCATTGCGATGGTACAATGGCAGATTGAAGACGAGGGGTCCTACCGGCACCCATTATTTGACGTTTGTCCCGACCAATTGCAGAAGATTGAGAAGGACATTCTCGATTCGACTGGGAAGTTCATCGCACGTCCGAGTGCGTGGACCGATGATTTGGCTGCTGCACATTCCATGCTGCCGAGCAGTATCGAACATCGTCGGCGCGCTTTACTGCGACAGGTTCTTCGCGCCTGCAAGCATTTCGATGTTGAGTGCTTATTGCTCCCTGAATACTCGACACGACCTGAGACAGTTGAATGGATTCAAAGGGAACTCGACGCCAATAATCTTAAGACAGTCGTATGGGCGGGGACTTTTAGAAAGCCACCGTACATGATTCCCGAGTTATTTAAGTGGCTTAAGGAAGCACCCGATTGGTCCGCTGTATTCCCGCTAATCATTCCAACTAAGCATCAAATACAGAAGCTCGAAGAAATCCCCAAAGCGATACGCACTCGTTGCAAGAAATACCCATCGATCGCGTACGAAGAGCTATTTAATCCTGAGCGTGATGCACTCGCGGCAATGACTCCTGATGGCGACAATCCCATAAGTCGAATTATTGAACTGATTTGCTCGGAGATCTTTTTAGCAACATCACCGTCGAATCTTCATGGATTGGCCTGGACGTGGTGCGATCTTGTCAATAAGTGGGGCGGTCACCATCAAGATTACCAACAGGCTGTCAAAGACATCGTAATGCAGGACGTTATCTGGTTTGCTGATCTCACTAGCATGACCAGTCACATTTCCAAACGCCGCACAATTCTGTTCATACCAGCTATGACGCCACGATCGGTCGATTATGCCATTCTAGGTCAGGCTAACTATCTGGCAACCGGTCTGACAACGGTATTTTGCAATGACTCTGGCCGGCACGGGCATGGCCAAAGTTGCATTATTGGTCACAATTGCTGGGACAATGAGAAAGACGATTCAGTTCCAGGTATTCCAAACGCAAGTCCTTACCATGGCGTGGTACCGGGCTTGTATCGTCCACGTCGTGAAGATCGAGGATGGTTGGGACAATTCGAGCAGGCTATGGTCATCGCCGACATTGACCCAATGTATCAGGCCGAGGGTAAGCCAAGACCGCAGAATCTACTGCCGCCGCTTCGCCTTGTGGCCCATCTACCGATTCTAGAAGTAGGGAGTGGACAGCACCGGAAGTTGAAGCACCCTGATGTATTCAAGCTGCTCCGCCACAAGAGTCAACTCACTAGTATGGTCTATAGCAAATTGAACGCGAATCAAGCCACCTGCCGCAAGACAGTAGTAGGTCATATCATTGCTGAGATTTCCCAAGTTCTGTCTTCGAGTTCAAGCAGGGCAGATACAGTTAGGGATCACGATCCGGCAGCCATTGCGGATTGCTTGGAGATGATGGCCTATGCAATACCTGAGAATGAGTATTGGCTCCAACAGCGTTCTCGCGCATACAAGCACGAGCATGCCAGCAATCCCCAACGCTGGCCTCCGCCTACGCTTCTCGACTGGTTATACGTTGATATTGATAAAGCAACCAATGAAGTCTATCCGAAAATACATGTCCCGCCATTTGCGCGAGCAGCCTCCTCCAAGACCCCTGGGTAGAACGGTGGACGACGTCAATAACGCGGCACTTTCCCAGCCTGCGGATCTTAATCCATGTTCGCCCACTTTAAGATGTTGTCACGAACAAACTCGGCCGGAAGAAACTCTTGCTCTAATCTTCCACGCGACGACCGCAGGAGGATCTGGTAGAGGGCCTTTTCGGATTGATCGAGAAACTCTGGTAGCTCTTCGGTCGCGATCACCGGTTCAGATACGGCTGCATCACTATCTGATGCGGTATAAGCGGCCGGCGCAACTACCAAGAACGCGATACCTCGATGAGGGTCGAGCCGTATTTCGAGGTCCAACGGCTCCAGAACCACATTGATTTCGTACTCGTAGGCAATCGCGCAACGAAACAGCTCACGCTTGTGAGACTCTTCTAGAAACCCGTGTTTCAATAGTTCCTGAGCCACCCGTTTCACATCAGCGGCCGTACTCGGTTCAGCAGTGCTGGCTACGTCATCCACTGTCTGCTGCAAATCATCGTCCGGGGAGCTTTCAATCGGGTCGTGATGTTGAGCATCGGGAGATACCAAGCGGTCAAAGAAGTTGGTCATTCGAGGGATCTGAGGTCAAGGGATGATATGGATACAGGGAGTAATTGCACGCTCGGGACGCGAAATCGAGTCCAACCGTCTGTGACGTCGAATAAGTCGATCGTTTCCTCGCCGTGGAGGATTTCGATGCCCGCTTGGCGAGCCATCGCCAGCCAGTAGACCAGCGTCTCCAAATCGTGTGTCGGCGGAAGAGCCTTCGCCAACTCGCTTATCGTTAACGGCTTCCCGGCGGCATGCAAATGGGCGATTGTCATCTGAAATAGTTGGACGCGGTCCAAGGCATTGAAGGCATGCCAGAATTCCGCATCCATTTTAGTCGGATCCGATTCAGCGACAGTCAGGTCCAGATCAGGGGCCTCTGTGCTATTAATCTGCTTGACTAGCAACCGTTCGATGACTGGAAGATTGGAGATCGCGACTGCGATTGGAGGCAACGGACTAGTTGAGCGTCGTACCTTCTGGGATTTCCAATCGACTTCTAGCGCTGCATATAGTATATCTTGGAGAAGCGCCCCTACCCGAACTTGTTCACGTGCAAGTCCCGATCGAAGAAAATTTCGAACATCACGCTCACCGCGCGCTCGCGCTTGGATCACAGGTTCGGAGTCTTGAACCAAACGCGAGACCAACTGGAGCAGATTAGCCTTCTGTTTTCGCTGCAGGGCTCTATCAGTATTCTTGTTTCCAAGGATAGACCGAATGCGACTTTTCATCTGTTCTAGCTCGACAGGCTTCACCAACTGCTGGTGGAATGCTTCAAATACCTGACCTTCTGCGGTCTTTAAGAGTTCGTGATGACTCTCCAAAAGCTCGTCAACAATCTGTCCTCGGTTGTGCTTATCACTGATGATCCGTTGCCGTAGCGAGCGATCCGCATCACGATACGAGTCTTCAACTCGCCGGAAATCTGCCTGCAAACTAATCGCCAACTGATAAACTTCGCGGATACCTTCTTCTGCAGGCAGCCCATCCAGAACCTCAAAAACGCCGGCACGAACCGCGACAAGTTCGTCCTGCAATGCTCCAATACGAGATTCAAGTGACGCGATCCGGCTGGCCTGATTTGGGCTCAGTTGCTCATCCAAAGTCTCGATCGCGCGTTGCACAGTGGCGAGTCGCGACGCCGTTGACGTCATCGCTTGAGCTTCAATTGAATCAAGAAACAAGAATGCTCGCTGTAGCGCATCTGTTGCCAGCAGTTGATCATTCCGCTCGACAATCAAGCCACGTTTGAACCATTGCCTAAGTTCTTTTCGAGCTGCGAGCGAGCGATCTTCGCCAACTTCGAACTCGGCGTCATTCGCGTACTCAGCAAATACTTCCGCGAGATACTCAACTGCATCTTCAAACGGAACTCCGCCGGGGTGGGTATCAAGCAGCGGCCTCAGGCTAGCGAGAATCAACGGACCGTTGCGGGAAGCTAGGAGCAACCACGTAGCGTGGCTTCGGCGCAGTCCTACGTATTTTGGGGAAAGCTCTCGTGCCATGAATTCAATGACGCCGAAACTGGATGCAACTGCCTGTAGTCTATACTCACAGTCAGTATGAACAAAATGGATGGGACGGCTTGTCTTACTATCAGCACTAACACCTATTTTAGTTTGTGCCCAGGCACGCATCCTTGTACAGATCAAGCTGGATGGCATGCACATATTTCCAATACCCGCTTCCGATTCTACCGGGCAGTTCGATCACACTGATCAAACAAAGTAGAGCGGCAGGGCGAAATGCAGTGCTTTCCACGGATTTTGACGAGGCCGCCGGATCAACAGACTACTGCTCATGCCACCCCTATATTGCGTCACCACTCTGCCCTATCCCAGTCTCGTCTTAGAACGAGACCCGGTTAACCTCTTCAGCGGCGAGACCACGCCGCACCGCAGCTGGTGAGACTGCCAGACCATCATCGACGGTCACACCTATTGCCAGGAGGCGGCAGTGATGCGACCGTGCATGTGAGTTTGAATCTTAGAGCATGACAGGCGCGATCTCGCTACCGATGCCCGGTACGCTTCGAAAAACAAGAGGTAATGGGTCACAGAGGCAATTTGAACTCAGCAAATCCTCATGAAGGCAATTGAATGTCTGCCCTCTCGGAAGGGCACTACAGTTTACGAATGATGGCAATCGCTTTGCCCACAATTTGAACTCTGTCCGATTGGATCGGCTTAGTCTTCCCGCTGCCCTGGAGTTTTATTCGGTTTCCATCCTTGGAGTAAAATCTTAACACTGGACTTCCGTCGTCGATCAGGGCGAGAACGATATCGCCATTTCGAGCACTCTTGCTGCGCGACAACACAACAGTGTCCCCATCAGCCACGCGAGCGTCGATTAACGTATCGCCGGACGCAGTCACGGCAAAGTTGTCGGAGTTTTCGAATAACGGAGCAAAATCCGCTTCATTTCCGCGGTCCAGAGCTTCGATGGGGTTCGTTCCGTCGAGGCGACCGATGTCGGGCAGAGCTGATCGAGAAATTGGCTGATTCGCCAGTTGAATGGCCCGGGCCATATGCGCTTCGCGGGAGATTAGGCCCTTCTTTTCGAGCGCTTTCAAGTGGCACATCACACCGTTCGGAGACCGAATACCAAACTCCGCTCCGATTTCACGAACGGTTGGTCCGTACCCACGATTGAGAATCTTTTCTTTCAAGAAGCGAAAAATCTCATCCTGACGCTGTGTGAGAACCGGCTTTTCCAACAATCCTGCGCTCGCTTTCTTTTTGGGGCGTGATCGATTACCGAAGGTGTTTCCTCGGGCATGGCGTCAATCAGAACGATTGGCCCGCCAGGCACGAAACCTGGGGATTTCAATCTGTGACAAGGAACGGCGTGTCAGCCGGAATGTCGGACGCACGGCTTCATTGTTGAGGGGTCACTTTAACAAACGAACCTGCTGTACGCATCTCTCAAGGGAAAGAACAGGAACAAACGAAACCGTTGGTTGACACTTGTGGACGCAAGCGTTATCGGGATAATCCTTCTACTGTGATTCTGGACAGACAGATGATCGCGAGTCAGATACCCCCAGAGCACAGAGACGTTCGGTTTCACGCCCGTCGGATGGGATCGGATTGCGGAGCAATGTGACGGATCGACTGATCTCGACGCTCGCTGACATATTCTGCCGCCAAATCGATTTGAAACAAGCTTGGCCGAGTCCTTGATGCACATGCATGACCTCCAAAGATTATTAAGTACCGCCCGTTGCCGGGCCTTCGGCTGCGACGACGCCTCAAATGATGCGCAGCGACTCGTACTGGCCGCATTGATTCAAGGATTTGATCACTCGGAGGCGACGGTGTTGTGCGAACCAAGTCTGGCGAGAAGCGGAAAACGTCCGCCCGACGCAGTTTTGGTCGATCCGATTGCCGGAATCCACATCGTCGAAGTCAAAGGGCACGACTTGCAGCAAATCGAGGCGATCGAACCCGGTGGGCAGATTCATTTTCGATATCAAAACACCACGCGGGTTCGGAATCCGATTTCCCAAGTCCGCAATGCGATGTTCGATATCAAAAATGCCGCCGAGCAGTCTTACACCGACGAACTGATCTTGCCCTTCAAGTACTGGGTGGTCTTCCCGCGAATTGGACGTGCCGCTTGGAACACTCGTTGGGGAGCCCAGGCCTTCTGTCCGGCGGAGCTGTTATTTGCGGATGATCTGCCTGATCTGGCCGATCGGTTGCGTGGAATTGGTCAGAAGCAATTGGGCAACTTGGGATTGGAACGCTGGCCTACGGATCAGATCGCTGCCGTGCGGAAGGCTTTTGGTGATTCCTCCGTGCTCTTTGATCGACCGGAGGAACGTGCACCACGCCGCGTTCCTGAAGATACTCTCGGGGAACTCTTCGACGAAGCGGCGGAAACCTACAAAACCCTGTCCGATGAACAGCAGCGGTTGTCGTCACAAAACTGGCAGGAGGGTCCCCGCCTGATCCGCGGCGTCGCGGGCAGTGGCAAGACCATTGTGCTCGCGAACAATCTGGCGCGCCGTCTACAACGCACCGGGAGCGAACGCAGCCTCTTTGCCAGCGACACTTCGCCGCCTCGAGTTTTGGTGGTGTGTAATAATCGATCGCTGGTCCCCTTCCTCGAAAAGAAAATCGGACTCGCCTACCAGCAGCGGACAGGGCGTCCACTGCCAGAGGGTGGTCTCGACATCTTCGCGTATAACCGGCTGATGTGGCATCTGGCCCAGAAAGGTGTGTGGCGTTACCAAAAGATTGAG
>JAQGHS010000475.1 GCA_028291605.1 Planctomycetaceae bacterium
TGACCGATGACTTGCCGTAGGATGGGTACTCTTGCCCGTCTCTTCTTGATATTGCGAGTTGGATTCTCAAGCGTACATCGCGGGGTACCGCGAAGACGGGCAGGAGTGCCCATCCTACAGGCGGAGACATGCCCGACATCTTAATCATTGGAGGCGGACTCGCCGGCATGGCCGCGGCGGCCGCATTGGTCTCGGGCGGAAATCGTGTCACCCTGTTGGAATCGCGCCCGCGATTGGGTGGGCGGGCGAGTTCTTTCGTGGATCAGACGACCGGCACGACGATCGATAACTGCCAGCATGTGAATCTTGGATGTTGCACGAATTTCCGGCATTTTTGCGATGTGACCGGCATCAGCGATTCGTTGCGGACCGAGCCCTCCATGACGTTTATCGGGACCAATCGGCGGGGGCCGGATCTCTATTTCAGACTGTTTCCGAATTCGATCTTGGCACCGCTTCAACCGAGTTTTCGAACTCATTTGCTATGCGCCAGTCCGTTACCCGCGCCGCTCCATCTGTTGCCCAGCTTCGCTCGCTTGAGCTATCTCACGTGGTACGACAAATGGCGCCTCGCGTGGGGATTGAAGGCGCTGGCACATCGCAAGATCGCCGGTTCGAATGAGATCATGTCGGATTGGTTGCGGCGGCATCGACAGACTCCTAATACCATACAACGCGTCTGGCAAGTGGTGCTCGTCAGCGCCCTGAGTGAGAGTCTGGATCGCATTGCGGTGAAGGATGCTCGCAAGGTGTTTGTCGACGCGTTCCTGGCGAATAGGCATGGGTGGGAACTGCAGATTCCCACCGCTCCGCTGGACACGCTCTATACGCAACGGGTGGCGACTTGGCTGCGAGGACAAGGTACCGATGTTCGCCCCTTGGCAGGCGTCAGTCGTATCTGTATGGAAAACGATCGCGCTACGGGAGTCGAATTGCGCGATGGCCGGATATTGCTCGCTGATGAAATCATTCTGGCGGTTCCCAGCTTCAGCGTGGCCGCGCTGCTGCCGGAGCATGTCGCGGCCCTGCCCGTGATTCAGGGATTGAAGGAACTCGAGTGGGCCCCGATTTCGAGCGTCCATTTGTGGTTTGATCGACCCATCATGCCGCTGCCGCATGCAACGTTGGTAGATCGCTTGAGTCAGTGGGTATTTGACCGTGAGGTCGCGGATGCGCCGGGCGGAGAGGTGGCCAATTATTATCAAGTGGTGATCAGTGCCTCGCGTGAATTGGAAGGGCGCGAACAAAGCGACATCATTCGCGACGTAGTGAATGAACTGACGGAGATTTGGCCGATGGCCCAAGGGGCTCGATTGATTAACGGTCGAGTCGTTACCGAGCATAAAGCGTGTCTGTCGATGTTGCCGCAGAACGAGTCGTTGCGTCCTGGTTCTCAATCGCCGATTGCGAACGTGTCATTCGCGGGGGACTGGACGGCAACCGGTTGGCCCAGCACGATGGAGGGGGCGGTTCGGAGTGGATATCTCGCGGCGGAGAATGTCGCGCAGCACCTCGGTCAGCCGAAACGTTTTGTGCAGCCCGACTTGCCCGTGAGCTGGTTGGCTCGGGTTTTGTTGGGGATATAATCGGGCCGGTGCCAATTGGAGAGTGAAGCAGCTATAATTGGGGCTATTCTATCGTCCAATTATTTCAGCAAGACCCACCCGTGGCATCGAAAAAGCCTAAACCGACTCCCGAACCTGAAGACCCTGAAAACATTCCCCTCAGTTCGTTGGGCGTTCTTGGTCCGAACGGGCACATTGCGCGGCGGTTGCCAAAGTATGAGCACCGTCCCGAACAGCTCGAAATGGCTGAGGCCGTAGAGCGGGCGATTGCGGAAAAGAAGCATTTGATCGTCGAAGCGGGGACTGGCGTTGGAAAAAGTTTCGCCTATCTGATCCCGGCCATTCTGGCGGCGACCGCCAATCAGGGGCGACGGGATGATGATGGCGGCCCCAAGACCAAGAAGAAGCCGATCATTGTTTCGACCCACACGATTGCCCTGCAGGAGCAGTTGATTGGCCGCGACATCCCCTTCTTGAATTCGGTGCTGCCGGTCGAATTCTCGGCCGTGCTGGTGAAGGGGCGCAGCAATTATGTGAGCTTACGGCGGTTGTACGGGACCAAAGAGCGGGCGGCGTCGCTGTTTGCTGAAGATGAAAAGATGCAGCAGCTCAGCTCGCTGTTGCAGTGGTCGACCGATACCACGGATGGCAGCCGGGCGAGCCTCGATTTTCGGCCCCTGCCCGATGTCTGGGACGAAGTGCAGAGCGAACATGGCAATTGCCTGGGCAAGCACTGTCCCACTTATGAGGAATGCTATTATTTCAAGGCCCGGCGGCGCGTCTGGAATGCCGACATCCTGGTGGTGAATCACGCCCTCTTCTTCTCGGACCTCGCCATTCGCCGCGAGGGAGCTCAGTTATTGCCCGATTATGATGTCGTGATTTTTGACGAAGCGCATACAGTAGAAGCCGTCGCCAGCGATCATCTGGGGATCAACGTTACCAGTGGGCAGGTCGAGTACCTTCTGGGAAAACTCTACAACGACCGTACGAATCGCGGCTTGCTGGTGCATCATCATCTGGTTGATGCTCAGCGGTTGGCGCACGAGATTCGCTTTCAGGCCCGCGACTTCTTCTATGGGATCCGCGAAGCTCAGCACACGAACGGCAAACCGAACGGCCGGGTCCGCCAGCCGCTGGAAGTGGAAATCAATCTGTCAGCCGAACTGCT
>JAQGHS010000498.1 GCA_028291605.1 Planctomycetaceae bacterium
CACCAGCCGACGTCGATAGGCGTGTTTTCGCCACTTCTTGGCCGAGTTGTTCTAATTGAGCAGTCAATGCGGTACGGCGTTCCGTCGATTGGTTGAACGCCGAGAGCTCCTGTTTTTCGAGTTCCAACTGGGTCTCGAGATCAGTTTCGTGTTGCTGTTTGAGCTTCAGAAGTTGTTCGAGCGATGCCTGTAAACGCTCCGCGACATGACCCTCATCCAGGACATGGTCCCAGCCGCCGAGTTCCGACAGGATTTGGTCGAACTTCTGCCGCAGGTCGATGAGCTTGGGGTGTTTGTCGCCATACACATTCCCCAAACGCCGTTCGGTTTCGTTCAACCGCGTCAATTCTGCAGACAATTTGCGTTGTTTTTCGATGTGCAGTACCGCTTCCTGGACCGGACCAGCGGACAGTTTGGCGACCGTAGCATCCAATCGCTGCTGTAGCTCGATGTCTTGCTCGACGAGCCGCCATTCTTCTTCGGATTGCAACCGCTGGACTTGGGATTCGGTCAGGGCGCGTTGGAGTGACTGGACGCGGTCGCGCATGGTCGCCAGTCGAACCGGATCGGCGAGGTCCGCATCGGCTTCTGAGTCGAGTTTTTCTAATTCCTGTTGCAACGCGTATTGTTTTGCTTCTAGTTGAGTGAGCTGAGTATCGACTCGATCGTCAGTGGGAGATTTCACCGTAGTTGTGGGAGCGACTCGGTGTTGCAACACGGTGATCAATGCCGAAAGTTCTCCCAGTGCTCGTTCCGGATTCGGCGAGCGATACGTCAGCTCCCAGGTTTCGGTCGAGATTTGGGAGGTAGAAGTTGCGGGATTGGTTCCGCTGGCAGGCGGAGCGACCTTCATCTTGGTCGCGATCAATTTGCCCGAAAGACGAGGTTTTCCAGCTTGCTGTTCGAAGGTGATGAAGATATCGCCTTCAGATTCGAGATGTTCGACCGCTGCCTGGAAAATGTCAGGTCGCAGGCAAAGCGTGCCGAGATCCGTGGCCGAGGGGACTTGCAGTACGGCACGGGCGGTGGTGAGCGGAGGGACTTGGCGGCGGTAGACGCCACATGCAACCCAGGCGACGAGCACCATGCAGCTCATGATCCAGAGGGGGGATCTGCGGCGTGGAAGTTCATCTGACATGGGTAGATCCTTCTTCGTAGGATAGGCTTCCAGCCTGTCATTCCTAATTCAACATGACAGGCTGGAAGCCTATCCCACTTATTTCCCGGGCCACAGTGATCCAACCAGACTTTGAACGCGCGCTTGAGCGGTGGGCTCGATATGTATCACGTCTCCGGGCTCCACGTTGGGTGCCTGCGGAGGCAGCTTTTCACCATGTCCCATGCGGAAGGTCCAGCGTTCGAGGCTCCGTTCCGACGTGGCAGGCCGCGTCAGTACGACGACCATCGGCAAATCCGTTGTTCCTAATCCTCCCGCCAATTGGATGGCCTCATTCAGCCCCAAGGCGTTGTTGGCCGGTGAACGATAGGCGCCGGGTTGAGCGACGGCCCCAGTAATCCGCACTGGAGGGGCCGCCGGACGAACTGTCACGACGTCTCCATCGCGGAGCACGAGTTGTTTCAACGATTCGCGATCATGATCAACCGACAGATCGTACCAGCGTCCCGGCTGCGATTGCGTTCCGGTCTTCGACGGGCGATCGGGACGCGTGGCAACGGCTTCCTCAACCTTGGAACGTTTGACGTTGCTGAGTTCGGCGCCCTCAATTTCGGGCTTTGAATGTCCATCCTCCGAGACCGTGACCGACTCGGAGTGATTGACCATCTGCTGCAACGGGGGGGCGATTGGATCGTTACCGCCCACCGGAAGCTGATCAGATTTTTGTACGGCAGCCGAGGCCTCCGCTGTGGCACCTTGGGCCGGCAATTGCATGCCCGAATTCCCTGCCACGAGGGTGGATGTTAATGCATCCGGAACGCTTGCCGCCGCCTGGCCAGCCGGTTTACTGCTGGCCTGATCTGATACATAGACCTGTAATCCGGCATTCCGAGACAACCCGCCCGCGGCAACCAGCGCGGCAAATACCGAGGCATCGTCGCGCGGCAGATTGATCAAACCGGGCCGCAACACGGCTCCGGTGACATAGGTATGAATGGGGGCCGACGAGAGTTCACGGACCAGGATTCGCGGTTGTTTGAGGATGTCTTGTTGACGATAGGCGTCAGACAACTTCGCTTCGATTTCCGGTGGTGTTTGCCCCGTCACGAGGACCGTGTCGAGATGCGGAACAACGATTTGCCCTTGGGAATCGACTCGCGAGGGAAATGTATGCGGTTTGCCCGGTTCGTAGAGGTCCCAGATGGTGATTTCCAGCATCTCGTCGGGAGCAGTCCCTGAGCGCCGTGCGGGTTGGATCTGCGTGAGATCGAACGGCGGGGCCGTGTCGACGGGGGCCGCGGCGAATCCTGCCAGCCAGGGGAGCCCGGGCTGTGTTGACGACATCACCGGCTTCGAAAACACCGTCGAGCAACCACTGCCGGCCATGCACAACAGGCAGCCGGTCAGCCACATCCGCCATCCGTTGAAGAGCGAAAGTTGCCAGCGGTCAAATTTGAGGTGCGGTTGGTTCATGAGTGCAGAAACCCGAACCATCGGTGAGGGAAGTGATCAAACGAATGAGAATTTGCGGCGAAAAATAGATAAATCGGCGAATGCAGAGAGGTTGGGCAGGCGGTCAATGAAGCTTGATTGATTGGAGGGGCTTCATACCTCAAATTGCGGCGTGAGGTCAAGCGGGAAACCGTCGCGTGAAAGAATGTAGGATGGGTCTTCACGTAATCCCAAGACCCACCCTGCGACAAACGTTCGCGCCGTGTTACGGCTCTTGCGGGTCAGCCAATAGCCGCTTCTCCATCACCGATTCCATGCTGGTACGGAGGTCCGCGAGATTGCTGATCAGCGATTGGAAGTCGCCGCGTCGCAGCATCAACAGCTCGACAGCCGTGACGCAGCGTACGCCGGCACTACGTGATTGATGCTTCAGCAAGGCCATTTCGCCGAAGTATTCGCCCTCCCGTAAGTGGGCCACGCTTTTTTGTTCTCCGTCCTGTGTGACGAGAATCTCCACTTCGCCCTTCACCAGGATATAAAGGCAGTCACCCACATCGCCTTGCTCGAACACCATTTCGCCGGGTTCATAATGGGCTTGGGCGATGGCGTTCTTTTCGGTCAGCTTTAACTGGACGAAGTCCGGTGGCAGCAAGAGATCAATAAACCAGGAAATTCCGACACGCAACTTGCGGTCCAGGCCGGGTAGCTTCCACCAGTAAACTGAGCGCCAGAAGAACCAGGCCAGGATCCCCGAGAGTTTGATGCCCCAGATGATTTCCGCAACCGCCGACCGGTGGCCGAGCGAACCCATCTTGCCGAGCCCGGTAAACTGAAACGTTTGCCGTGGCTTGTTATCGATGGACGCCAAAAGGTTCTTGGCCACCAGTTCAGCTTGGCGAGTCGCGTGCTGCGCTGTCGGCGGACAGAATTTATCGGCTCCCGGATACGGAACTAATGCGCAGTCTCCCAGCGCCCAGACCGATGTGCTGCCCGTCACCTGCAAGGTTCCATCGACCTGCACCTTGCCGCGCTCCTTCGGCAAAGTCAGCGTGTCAATCAGCGGATGGGGCGACGAGGGGACTGTCGAGACCACCGTTTTTGAAGGGATGATTTCGCCAGTCTGCAGGATGGCAGCGTTCTGGCTGGCGGTCCGCAGCCGTGTCTTCAAGCGAATATCGACCCCGCGCTTGCGTAGAATATTCTGCGCATATTCACCCAGGTCCGGGGCCAGCTCGCGTTCCAGAATCCGTTCCCCTGAATGAAGCAGGATCACATGGATTTCTTCACGCTTCAGTCCTCGATACCGCGACGCGACTTCGCGTAGGAAGTCATTCATTTCTGCGGCCACTTCCACACCTGAAAATCCGCCGCCGGCAATCACAAACGTCAGGAGCTCCTTTTTCATCGCGGGATCAGTTTCGATGCTCGCTTCTTCGAGCACGTGGATCAGGTGATTCCGGAGCGCGACGGCATCGCACAGGTTCTTGAATGGAAACGCGTGCTCGTACAGCCCGGGCAGGCCGCGAAAGTCGGTCACCGTTCCCAAGGCCAGGACCAGATGGTCATACGGCAGAATCATTTGTCGCGGCCGGAAGCCGGGCGACAGCGAGACGGTCTTTTGCCCCAGGTTGATCTCTTCGACATCCCGAATAAACAGCGTCGTACGCGGTAGCAATCGACGCAGCGGGCTGACGGTATCCAGAATCCCGATACTGCCTGAAACGACTTCGGCCAGCATCGGCTGAAAGACGAAATAGTTTTCCTTACTAACCAGGACGACTTCGATATCAGTGCGATATTTCAGCCTTTTTTCGAGGTAGATCGCGGTGTAAACTCCACCAAAACCTCCACCCAGAATGACGATTCGCTGCTTCTGTGAAACGGTCATGTTATGTGAATTTCCGGATGACGATCAGTGGTGAGATGGGCACTGTGAACCGAAATTGCGTCGCAAGTATCCGCCATACTAGCCCGAAGCGCCAGCGAGTGCATCCCAACGGATCTTCGCGAGCGAGCGTGCCTCCCTCCCATTGGTCCCATGAGTCCCATCCATCCCATAAGTCCCATGAAAGCAATGGGACTAATAGGACGGATGGGACCAATGGGACTTATCAGTCTGCTGTAGAAAGAATTGATTCGACAATCTGCGGAAAATCATTGGTCCGCCATTCTCTTTACCCGGTTTATCCAGTCTCTCGTCAGATCCGGCAGATTGGTTGCGGTCGCGCAACTAGGACACAAGTGGGGCACGAGTCACGGACGATGATTACGAATAGAACCGGAATCGTCGGCGTCGAGATGACTTAGCGCGCTGTGCAATTTGCACGTCGGGTGCCTTGTTCAACGCCGGCTGGCTTCGATTCCCGCAGCTACTCGATTTAGACACTTTCGCCGGGGCTGATTTTGGGCCGGCGAACCCATGCTCCGCGAGCAAGATAGCCGTCATGCCGCATTTTTTTGAGAAACGCGATCCCTGGGGGCACGGCCTTGGGTTATGGGTGCTCGTCTGTATGGCGTTCACTCTGCCGCTGGCCGTTTGGGGTGTTTCCCAATTGCGGATGGAAAACGACGTCGAGCATTGGCTCTCCGACGACAATATCCAGACTCGGCAATTCGACTGGTATAACGGCCATTTCGGCACCGAAGACAGTCTGCTGCTGACTTGGGATGACAGTGCGCTCGAAGATCCGCGCGTCGAGAAACTTGCAGCGCGGCTCATGGGAGTCGCTGATGCCGAGGGAATTCGACGCGGTGGATTGAAGCAGGTGGAATCGGTACGCACTCCGGGGCAGCTCATTCGGAGAATGGTCGATCTGAAAATTGACCGCGAAGAAGCCATCCGACGAGTGACCGGCATCCTGGCTGGCCCCGGGCGTGTCTGGTGTCAACTGAGTTCCGCGGCGCTGGGACAGCGCAGTCGCAGTCTGCGTTACTTGCAGGAAGAAGCACGCACTCGCTTCGGTCTGGCATTGCAGGTCATTGATGCCAACCAAGGTTTAGACGAAGTCTTTGAATCGGAAGACGAAGAGGTCGCAGCGGAAGTTGTCGCCACGCCTTCCGTTGGTACAGAAGCCCCAGTTTCCGCCAGCGAGATCGTCGTTGAGGAAGCCCCGCCCCATGATTTCCAGATCTTCTGGACTAACATGCATGCGGATCCGAAGCTCGTTACAGAGTTTGTGGCTTGGGCCAAAACATTGAAAATTCCGGTGGCCGGTCAGCGTGACGGTGAACCCTTACTGTCAGAATGCTTCTTGCATGCCGGACAGCCCGCTGCACTGGCGATTGCTTTGTCTCCGGCTGGAAAAGCCGATCGTAAGGGAACGTTATTGCAGCTCCGTCGCCTGGCGGAAGAAGTGGGAGTTCCCGCGAAGTCCATCCACATGGGTGGCTCACCGGTTGCGTCTACCGCTCTCGGCAACGAGATCATTAAGGCCCTGTGGAACCCAGCCGCTCCGTGGTACCTGCCACATCAGCGGTCGGTAGTCATGTTCTCGTGGCTCGTCGGATTGTTTCTCGCGTTCTGGTTGCTACGGAGTGTGCGACTGGCTGTTATTGTCCTGGCAATTTCGTATCTCACGACTTTGGTCACCGTGGCCCTGGTGCCGGCGTTTGGCGGCAGCATGAACATGGTGTTGATCGTGATGCCGACACTATTACTGGTCGTCACGATGTCGGGTGCAGTGCATATCGCCAATTACTGGAAAAACGAAGCCCACCATAATCCACAGACAGCGATCGTGCAGTCGATTCACGCGGCCCGCATGCCGTGTTTGATGGCTGCCATCACGACCGCTATTGGCCTCGGATCGTTGCTGACCAGCCATTTGGCACCTGTGCGTGATTTCGGGTTCTACTCGGCCATCGGCACCATGATTTCCGTGGTGGGCGTCTTGTATGGAGTCCCGGCTCTGCTGCAAGCCTGGCCTGCTACTCCGCCCCCGGTGACCGCCGTGATGCGTCGTCCGTGGACCCGTCTCGGGCGAATGATCGTGCAGCACTCGACAGCCATCACGATCCTGTGGATCGTGGTGTCAGCCGTCGCCATGTATGGTCTTCGCAACTTCCGGACGGAAACCAAAGTCATTCGCTATTTTCCTGACGATTCACAACTGGTGCAGGACTACAACTATCTGGAAGAGAACCTCGCGGGCATCGTTCCCGTCGAGACCGTTATTTCGTTTGGCCGGGCTGCTCGAGAAGACCTCAATTTCACGCAGCGTATGGAGATCATTCGGGCGATCGCGACCAAGATGCGAGCCCTGTCGAGAATCAGTGGCACGCTGTCACTCGCCGATTTCCAACCGGCCGCCGAAACTCAACCGGCAAATCCCTCGATGAAAGAGAAGCTGGCCTTCAACGCACGCGCCAAGGCGATTGAAGCGCGGGTCCGCAAAGACCATCAGGTACGCAGTTTGTATCAGGTGGAACCGGTCGCCAGCGAATTCAACGCCGCCGGGGATGAACTGTGGAGAATCACCAGCCAGGTGTCGGTGATGTCTCGCCTGAATTATGGTGATATCACCCAAGAACTCGATGAAATCTGCCGGTCGGAAACGAAGTACCATGCCGACACACGGCACGTCGTTACTGGCGTGGTGCCGCTATTTCTGGCAACTCAACAGGCGATTATTGAAAGTCTACTTTATAGCTTCCTGCTGGCGTTCGCCTTGATTGCCGTGGTGATGATGATCATCGTCCGGGACGTCTGGGCCGGGCTGATGTCCATGCTGCCGAACGTGCTGCCGATAGGCATCGTCTTCGGTGCCATGTCCTGGGGCGATATTCCCGTCGACGTCGGCACGCTGATCACGGCTTCGGTGGCCCTCGGGATCGCTGTTGATGGTACGCTGCATTTGATGACGTGGTACCGCGACGGCGTCATCGCCGGCCTTTCGCATCGCCGAGCAATCGTGAAATCGTTGGAACAGTGCGGCCCTGCCCTGTGGCAAACCAGTGCCGCGATTGGTTTGTCGATGCTCGTGCTGGCACCGGCACCGCTCCTGTTGATCAGCCGCTTCGGCTGGTTGATGTGTGCGTTGATCATGACCGCGATGCTTGCTGATATCGTGCTCACCCCGGCGATGCTGGCGGGCCCGATGGGTTGGTTGATCTACCGTTCGGCACAGAAGCAGCGGAATCAATTGAAGGCGGTCACGGAAGATCCCGATCCCGAAGGAATGATTCGACACGCTCGGCATGTCTTGCCTGCGAAGCCGCAGATTGCCGCTGAATCACGCCCCGATTCCGCGAAATTGGATGCCGGCGAAGTACGGCAACGCAAAGGCCGCAGGGCGTAGGCCGTTCGCGGGACGGTTAGTACGGATGACTCGCCTCAGCGAAATTGCTATCGTAATGGGCTCGTATCGTCCTGTTTCTGACCTTGATTCGAAGCGCCATTATGATTCTCGACCAACTTGTCCGAGCGGACCTATATGCCGCAATCCACCCCGGCTTTGCCTCCGCCTTCGAGTTTCTCCGTACGGCGAATCTCTCTGAAATGAGTGCCGGGCGACATGAAATTGATGGCGATCGGATGTATGTGGTCATCAATCGGATGCCCGGGCGTGGTCGAGAGGGTGCGAAGTTCGAAGTCCATCGCAAATACATTGATATTCAGTTCGGAATCAGCGGTACTGACGAAATGGCGTGGCTAGCTCTCCCCGATTGCACTCAGCCAATCGCACCATTTGAAGTCGAAAAGGATATGGGATTTTTTAAGGACGCAGCCGAAACGTGGGTTGTCGTGCCCCCCGGTTCATTCGCGATTTTCTTTCCCCAGGATGTCCATGCACCGCTGGGTGGCAAGGGTGACCTTGTCAAAGCCGTCGTCAAAGTGGCTGTGGACTGGAAGTAGCTCACGGATCTTGCCGCTGAATTCGTATATTCTGCGGACGTAGCTCTAATAGCCTGGCGACTTCGGCTAACGGTAACTCTCCCTCCAGTTTTGGCCGAAATTCGTTTCTCGGCTAAAATACTTGTTCAGACGACTGTTGTCTTGACGATCATTTCCTGTCGTACTAGGATGTGGTAAGCACTAGGCTATCTGTGTTGTGCTCCCTGAGCCCGACTGGCCGTTTCGCTACTTTGGGAGTTAAAGAACTCATGAGTCAATCTGCAACTGCTCACGATAATCCACACGTCATCGTCATTGGCGGCGGTCCGGGCGGCTCGACAGCCGCTACGTTGATCGCTCAGCAAGGTTATAAGGTCCAGCTTTTCGAGCGCGATCACTTCCCCCGGTTTCATATTGGCGAGTCGCTGATTCCCGAAACGTATTGGGTTCTCAAGCGGCTCAATATGCTGGAGAAGTTGAAGACCAGCCACTTCGTTAAGAAGTACGCGGTGCAGTTCATGACTGACAAGGGCCGGTTGTCGGAACCCTTCTATTTCGTCGAGCACAAGCCGCACGAATCGTCGCAGACGTGGCAGGTTCGCCGCAGCGAGTTTGACCACATGATGCTCAATAACGCCCGTGAGCATGGCGTGGAAGTTCACGAAGGAGTTCGCGTTCTCGAGGTTCTGTTCGAAGGTGACCGGGCCGTCGGCGTGCGAATTCAAAACGAAGATGGTTCACAACGCGAAGTCCGCGCGGATGTGGTTGTTGACGCCAGCGGTCAGAGCTCGATGATCATCAGCCGGCTGGGCTTGCGGGAATGGGATCCGTTGCTGAAAAAGGCCGCGCTGTGGACGTATTGGAAGGGCGCTTATCGGGATCAAGGTCGCGACGAAGGTTCGACCATGGTCATGCAGATCGAGGGCAAGCAAGGCTGGTTCTGGTACATCCCGCTGCACGACGACATCCTGAGTGTGGGCGTCGTGGCCAGTCACGAATATCTGTTTAAGAACCGCGGCACCAAGGATCACAAGACGATCTATGACGAAGAAGTCGCCAAATGTCCCGGTTTGGTTCCGCGTATCGCGAATGCCGAACGCGTGACCGACTTCTATGCGGCGAAAGAATATTCGTATCGCTCGAAGAAGGCCGCCGGTGACGGCTGGGTCTTGGTCGGAGATGCGTTTGGATTCCTCGACCCACTGTATTCGTCCGGTGTGTTGCTGGCGTTGACCTCGGGACAGTTGGCTGCTGATGCGGTGTGTGAAGGTCTGGCGAAAGGCGATACATCAGGAGCTCAACTTGGCAAATGGGAGCCCGGTTTTGTGAAGGGGATGGATCGCATGCGCCGTCTGGTGTGCGAATTCTATGACGGCTTCAGTTTCGGCCGCTTCGTCAAGAAGCACCCCGAATACAAGGGGCACCTGACCGACTTGTTGATTGGCGATTTGTTCAAAGACAGCCTCGACGAGGTCTTCGTACTGATTGACGCCATGAAGGAACCGCAACCCCCGGCGATTGCCGCGGTGGAGTAATGCGGCCGCACTGTAGCCTGACTCTCCAGAGTCGGGCGATTCTTCTTCGAAAAAATCCCGACTCAGAGAGTCAGGCTAGGCCTGCGGCCATCGTGTTGATCCGATAAACGAGCCATTTATGTCGACGTCTGCCCTGACTGAAAACAC
>JAQGHS010000528.1 GCA_028291605.1 Planctomycetaceae bacterium
TCCTTCTGGTGAAGATGTATTAAAGCAGTAGACCGGCTGTCGATGGGAAGGCGGGCAAGTTCGTCTGGTTGTTTGTAAGGAGCTACTCGCTCGAACTGCGGTTGAGGATTCCATGACCGAAGCCAAACCCTCGCTGTGTCGCTTCCCTGATTGGCACAGTCTTGTCACAGTTGACTGTGCCAATCAGGACTCCTGCTCGCAACACTTTGATATTAAAGTAGTTGCGGAGACCGCAGGACATCTAGCGGAGAGGGGGGGATTCGACCATATAAATCAATATTGTTCTGTAACCTATTACAGCAAAACTCATTGTGACAATAGCCAATTTTCGTAAAAACCATTAAAAAACCCACAAATCCGATAAAACTTGGTCAAAAATCCGATAAACGGATCGGCAAATTCCATCTAGGGTTGTTAGGAAGTGAGCATACGCAGTTTGCCACGGGCTAGAACCGACTCGCCTGGGATGGGCGAGTAGTATCCGCCCTGCCCTTCGCAAACTCCGTCTTGAGCGGCGAGATCTGAACCCCCGCCCCAATCCATCACTCCCAAAGCCGGACTTGTTCGCTTCCAGCGTCTTTGTGATCCACCGGAGGGATAGCGTCGGAGATTCCATAGGAGTACGCACGTAACAGCTGAAACGTTGCGAATCCGTTCCGCAGATCCACACTTCGGAAGTCCACGATGCTTCAGTACAGCTCCCGACGCTTCGATAAATTCAGCAGCAAAACCGTGAGATCTCATGATTCCGGGATCGCCCTTCTAAAACCCAGAACAAAGACAGCTGTTTTTACCGACAATGAACGATATAATTTCGACATGAATGAAATCGCATCCAAACAGGTGAATTCTGTGGATCGACTGGCTGAACGCCTGAAATATGCCAGAATCTCGATGAAACTGACGCTCGTTGACGTCGAGTCACAAACGAGCGTTGGTTCGTCAACTCTTTCGGAATTTGAGAACGGCAAGCGAGAACCTCGACTCCCGCAATTGAAGGAATTGGCCGATCT
Source organism: Planctomycetaceae bacterium (assembly GCA_028291605.1). Lineage (GTDB taxonomy): Bacteria > Planctomycetota > Planctomycetia > Planctomycetales > Planctomycetaceae > JAKFVC01. Next base: position 1,014 of record JAQGHS010000528.1, read on the forward strand.
CTATCGCCGCTCTACGTCGTTCTTCATGAGTGACGAGCCATTGCCAGTAGAAATCGTACTCTGGCGTCAGAAGCCAAGTTCGCCACAGGTCGAGGAGATTCAGGCTCAGCTTCTTCGGTTGATCGAGCAGTACCATCGACTTGAACAGTGGTGCGACTCCTTCGAGCAAGTGAATTTGCCTTCTGTCTCAGGCGACCCCGCTCGTTTTACGTACCAGCAGGCGGAAAAACTGGCGCATGATTTCCGCAACAGCAACGGACTTGGCGAGAGACCTGGTCAATCGTTGCTACGGGTCTTAGAGGAAGTCTCTAAGATTAAAGTTTTCCATATGCCGTTTGAACCAAGTGGAAGCGCAGCTTGCACTTTCCACGAGCAATTCGGCGGAGCGATATTGCTGAACTCCCAAAACGTGCGATGGCGGCGTAATTTCGACCTTGCGCACGAATTATTTCATCTTCTAACTTGGAAGGTCTTTCGGAGGGCGGGGGAGCCAACATTCGGTGAATCGTCGCCACACGAAGAGAAGTTGGCAACGTGCTTTGCTCGGCATCTGCTGATGCCTCAAGAGACAATTCAGATCGCAATCGGAATGCAAGTTGGCGAACGGACAAAACTTTCGTTCGAGGACTTGTTCGAGATTGCTCGCCAGTTCGACGTTTCCATCGAGGCACTGCTTTGGCAGATGTCATTCGTCTACAGGTTGTCAAAGCAATGGGTTCTGGAAAATACCGAGAAGCTGCGAGATCGGATTTCGTTCTGGGACAAACGACAACATGACGTACCTCCAGTTCGCCCTCTACGCTTTGAAGCCTTAGCAAACGAGGCTCTACGCAGGGGAATGATCTCTACCGGAAAATACGCTGAATACGTCGGCATCACTCGGCGGGAAGCCATGCGACAGATCGAGCAGGAAGCACACGACGATGCCGAAGTTGAAATTGCTCATCCTTGATGCAGGCATCGTGATCCACCTTCACGAACTTGGCATTTGGGATCGCTTGCTAGCCAAATGCGAGGTACATCTATCTAAGATCGTGGTCGAAAAGGAAGTTCTTTTTCAGCCTGGTGATGAGGATAAGTACGGCAAAGACATCGACCTTTCAACTGCCATTGAGAATGGCACGATAAAGGTGTTCGACGTCGGCGTGTCAGATGTACGAGATTTTCAACAACGATTTGACCCGCTTTACCTCGGCGACCTGGATGACGGCGAGGCCGAATCGCTGGCGTACATGATGCAGCAGTCAAGAGACTATCTCATCTCCTCTGCTGACCATATTGTTTACAAGGTGCTTGGCAACCTTGGCCGAGGTGAGCAAGGAATCTCTCTGGAAGAAATCCTGCAGAAGATCGGATTGGGACGAGTGCTGAAATGGCCTTATAACAAAGCATTCCGGGAGAAAAACACGATTCAGGGCCAGCAAGACAGCATCCGGGGCCGTGGCAATAAAAAATGAGCGACTTGGCAACGTTGCTGCCAAGAAATGACGCCCCATGTTCTGGTTCAATTGACACTGCGACTTCGCCCCTGCGAATGCAAATTCGATCATCGTCCTCCCCTCAAAGCCCTGCCCTGCTATTTCGAAATAATTCGCCCCAAGAGCAACTTTTCGCACAACGCCGGCGGAAACGCTCAACGCAATATGAGAAGGCGAGAGCGGGCAGCCAGAGCTTATGCCGAGCAAGCCGAGCAACTGCGAACAACGCTCGCCAGCATTGGAGATGGGGTAATCTCAACTGATGTGGCGGGCCGCATTACCAACCTGAACTCCGTGGCCGAATCCCTGACAGGTTGGAAGCACAGCGAAGCGGTAGGCCAACCAATCGAAGCCGTGTTCCGCATCGTTAATGAAGAGTCAGGTCAAACCATTGAAAACTCAGTGAAGCGGGCAATGCAGAAGGGTGCCATCGTAGGGCTGGCGAACCGTAGTGTCCTGATTGCCAAAGACGGCTCAGATCGGCCAATTGATGACAGTGCGGCCCCGATCCGCTGCAAGGAAGGTGAAATAGTAGGCTGTGTGCTTGTGTTCCGTGACGTGACGGTGCGGAATCAGTTGGAACGATTGAACGAAGAGCGGCTCGTTGTTGCTCAGCGGTTGTCTTCAATTGTGGATTCGTCGAATGATGCCATCATCAGCAAGTCACTAGATGGGATTATCCAGACTTGGAACGTCGCCGCAGAGCGATTGTTCGGTCACCCAGCGGAGCAAGCCATTGGTCGTCACATTTCCCTCCTCTTCCCTTCTGATCGACTAGATGAAGAGGACCTAATCATCACACGCCTACGGGCGGGCGAGCGAATCGAACACTACGACACCGTGAGGGTGCGAAGCGACGGCCAGCCCGTTCAAGTCTCTTTGACTATCTCGCCACTCAGGGATGCGGAAGGTCGGATTGTAGGGGCTTCCAAAATCGTTAGAGACATCACTGAGCGAAAGGAAATGGAAGGCAAACTTCATCAGCTAGTCGCCCAATTATCAGATTCCGACCGCCGCAAGGACGAGTTTTTGGCGATCCTCGCTCACGAGCTACGTAATCCGCTGGCACCGATTCGCAATGGTCTGCAAGTGTTGAAAATGGTTGGAGATGAGGCGGCGACAGTTAAAGAAGTTCGCAGCATGATGGAACGACAGATGTCGCAGTTGGTGCGACTGATCGACGACCTGATGGATGTGAGCCGCATCACTCGTGGCAAGTTGGAACTTCGAATGGAGCAGGTGAAACTGGCGGCAGTCTTGGAGAGTGCTGTTGAGACGAGCCGTCCGCTCATTGAAGAAACGGGCCAAGAACTCACGTTCATCACACCAAACCAACAGATGATCGTGGCTGCTGACCCGACTCGGCTGTCCCAAGTCTTTATGAACCTGCTGAACAATGCCGCCAAATACAGCGACCGTGGCAGTCACATCTGGCTGACCTCGGAACGTCAGGGCAATGAGGTGGTGGTCACGGTCAAGGATTCGGGCATTGGCATCAATGCCGATCAGTTGCCACACATCTTTGAGATGTTCAGACAGGTTCATTCTTCATTGGCGAAGTCACAAGGAGGGTTAGGGATCGGGCTGACGCTGGTGAAGCGGCTCGTCGAATTACATGGGGGCAGCATTGAGGCACGCAGCGACGGGTTGGGCCAAGGGTCGGAATTCACCGTCACGCTCCCACTAGCGACTGATGCCTCGTTGCTGAACGTGATCGGAGACGGAGAAGAGCGGCCCTTGAAGTCCTCGTTCCGTATCCTGATCGTCGATGATAATCAAGACGGTGCGAACAGCTTGGCAGTGATGCTGCGGCCAATGGGAAATGAAAGTCGTACCGCCTATGACGGACAGCAGGGAATAGAGTTGGCTGGAGATTTTCGTCCCGATGTGATTTTGTTGGACATTGGGTTGCCGAACCTGAATGGCTATGAAGTCTGCCGCCAAATCCGTGAACAGCCGTGGGGGGAATGCATCGTCATGATCGCCGTGACGGGGTGGGGACAGGATAAGGATCGCCATCGCTCCGAAGAAGCGGGGTTCAATCATCATCTGGTCAAGCCCGTGGACCCGGCTGATCTGATGAAGATGCTAGCCGGACTGCAAATTCCCAAGCAGAAATAGTCGGCCATCGCCTTGAATTCAATAACTCAGCCGATCCGACACTTCACCAAGCTGGTCCTGCGTTCGTTTTGTGTATTGGGCCGTCGTGTTGAGGTTCTCGTGCCCGAGAATCTGGGCCAAACTCACGAGGTCATTCTGGTTGTCCGCAAGAAACTGGTGAGCCATCGTATGCCGCAGCAGATGCGGATGGAGCTTGAAGCCGCAGATCGCACTGTACTTGTCGCAGAGATTGCGCACCCCTCGATCCGTCAACGGTCCACGCTCTCCGAGGAAGACATTTGGAGAAGCAAGGGGTGGCCGAGATTCGAGCCACGATTGAAGAGCATGACGGGCCGGAAGCGGCAATGGCACAGATCTCTGCTTGTTCCCCTTGCCGTTGCGGAACACCACTGAGCCAGTTCGCTCTGAGATCATCAGATCGGTCATTTCGAGATTAACGAGATCACCGACCCGGCAACCGGTGAATAGAAACAAGTTGAATATGGCGGACAAGCGGGTGTCTTGCCGAAGCTCAACCTCCCGGAGCAGCTTCCGCACCTGCGAACGGTCGAGGCCCTTCGGTGCCAGTGCTTGCCGCTTAAGTTCCTTCACCGGCTTGGCTGGGTTGGAAGCGATATGTCCTTGATCCACCAGCCAACCGAAGAATCTGCGGATGGTGACGATTGCTCGATTGACTGTTGCGACGGCCTGACCTTGGCCCCGCCGCAGTTGATCCCGGAAGTCGGTAATGTCCCGCACAGTCACCCGCTTCATCGCAAGAGGCTCCCGGTTGGCCGCTGTGAACCATTGTGCGAATTTCCGCATGTCTTGGGCAAACGCCCGGCGACTATTTGGAGCCAGATCATGAGCGTCAAGAAACAGGGTGAACAAACCAGCTTCATCCCCGGCGACTGGTATGGTCCCGAAAACATTATCGCCCGAATTCAGACGGTCTTCTGGACTGGAATTGGACAGCATTTCGACACTTCTCCTCTCTAACTCGGCTGATAATGCCAATTATCGTACGACGTTATCGGGCGGATTCTGACACTTGGCACCCATCACAATGTAGATGCACGGATTCACGAACTTTTCAATTTGATAAAAATGGCTCGGACGACTTCACCTGGGGCAACGTTTTGGGTGCCTTTGGGGAAGATGTCTTTCAGAACGGCTTCCACTTGAGCTGCCGTGGTAACCAGGCCGAGTCCTTTGAGTGTCTCGATCAAGTCTGCATGGGAATTGGTCTTCGGAGAGGACTTCTTCTTTGGTGTGTTGATCGCCGGGCGACGGCAATAGAACAGGATCGGGTGGCCATCAATTCCACAGTTTCGACGCCTCACTTCCAGACACATTGTTTGCATCTCTTCGACGTAAAATGGACGCCTTGTAGACACGTCATAGACAGGTGGCGGGAACGCTGAACCAATCAGTTGGTAAAACCTGGCCCGACTCATTCCCACCATTCTCGCCATCTCCGCAACTGACACGACCGCTTTAGTACTTGTAGGCATTTGACACCATTACGGCATGAATTTGACGGTTTCAAGAACGTTTTCGGACAGGTTTCAGACACCAATTGTACAATCAAACTTGGCACTTTCTGGACAAGTCGGCCTTGGTTACAGAGTCCTGCTCAGTGACGACCGAACGGCTGGAGCGAACAAGAAGAGGGCGACCTAGAAGCCTGATAGAGGCCCCCTATTACGGAGATGATGGAAGCCGAGTCGTTTGAAATCTGGTTGGTGCTTTTGGACCCGATCCAAGAGGCGATACCATGCGGCGGGAATCTTGGCACTTACGTTATTACCCTTGGTGCGAGCGATGAGCTTCGTGCCACTCTTCGTTGTAAAAACTGACCCAGCTTTCTTGGCCTCTCCTAATGCCCGCTTAGTAAGGTCCCACAGCTTGAACTCCCCGTAGACCTTAGTCTTCGGTCTCAATCCCTTGATATAGTCACCTTCAACTTCGTGCCAATCCAAGTTGCCGATTTCGGAGATCGAGAATCCGCAGTTTAGGGCACAGAGCAAAAGCGGGCGCTCAAAGTGACTAGCGAACTGCCATAGCACCGCTAATTCTTCTTTGCTGTAAGTTTCAACTTTGTACTTCGTGACAGTGTCACGAACGATCTGGATCCTCTCAATCTCCAAATCAACCGGCTTTTTCCACGGGAAGGCCTTTTCCTTGTGCAACCAACGAATGAAGTGCCTGTAGAGACGAATAGTGTGCTTACAGAGTGTGAACGCATACGGCAATCCATTTTGCTTCTTGGGACGGGTGCGCCAGAACTCGATGATGGACTCAATTTCGACGGTTCCGAAATCGGACAACGGCAAGTCTGGAGCATAACGCTTAATGCGGTCCGCTCGCTCACCTTGCTTCTTGCCAGTCTGAGTTGTTTGACCTTCGATATCAACGAAGGTCCTCTCAATCCACTCCTTGTACGCTGCCAAAGCGTCGTGCAAAGTTTCCTTTGTCGCAACCTTACCACCAAACGGAGCTACGACGTCTCGAATTTTCCGTAGTTCGGTATGGTGTCTCGCCTCTTCCCGTTGGACCCACTCCTGGCCCATCTCGATGAATGCTCGATTACCTTCCTCAAGTGCCACCGACTTGTCGGTCTGGATCTGAATCATGGGGAAGTAGAAGCGAAATTCAGAAAGCCAAGCAGCAGTTTCCTGCGGGCCAACTTCTGGCAACTCAACTTTGACCGTCCATTGCCCCTTGCCAATTGCTCTGCCGAATTCCAGAGTTATAACATCCCAGCACGGAAATGCGGTTTCGGCAAGATCTCCAAGGCTCCAGTCATTCCAGCGAGTTTCAACACTCTTCCAGAGGGCTTCTAAGCGGGCAACATTGATCTTGGCTGTGCTCTCGTCCGCCCCAAGATAAAATCGAGCCGGCTTGCCATTCTCTTTCTTACCCATCTCCCGGTAGTACTGTGCCCCAGCGTTGTTCCACGCCAGAATGTTCTTAGCCACAACTGACCTCTATTCAGATTGTCCGATTCAGCGACCATTACCCCACTGAAATCATAATACAGATCTGAATCCTTATCGGAAACATCATTTCCGAACACAAATCCGATAAAAACTGGCAAAAATCCGATAAGAAAATCCGACAAAACGCAACTCCGCCAGATTTCACAAAAACAGCCAATCTCCACAACACCAATAAAAATAGCCAGTTACATCGAAATGTAACTGGCTCAAATACGGAGAGGGGGGGATTCGAACCCCCGGTACGATTTCTCGCACACAGCATTTCCAGTGCTGCACAATCGGCCGCTCTGCCACCTCTCCTGATCCGCGTTCACTGGCAGAATACTTGCGTATTCGAGCCGCGTTTTTCCAATAGCCGTCGGCTTAGCCTGCGGCGGCTTCTCGTTCGGCTTTCAGGCGGGCGACTTCCACGTTGTTCGCTTCGACTTCGCTGATCTTGCGCAAGCGAGCACGAATCTGGCGTGAATCGCCTTCCAGCTTCCGCCATTTGGCGTCGTCTTTGAAAGACTCGGCGGTTTTGCCGGCGGCGGTCAACTTGGCGGTGTGTTGATCCAAGGCCACCTTGAGGCGGGCCAATTGCAATTCGGTCGTCTGTCGCGGGGTTCCCATGCCTACACTATCTCTCCAACCGCGAGGGACGCGTCGCCCCTGCGAAACTCGACAAACACTCTACAAAAAAAGTTCGCCCCGAACGCTCCGGGGCGGATTCTGAACCGATATGGTACAAAAATTGGCTCATCAACCGCAAGTCGGTTGCTGTTTGCACCTCGTGATTGAGGGCAGATTGTGACTTCAATTGGCGATTTGAGACAACTGCGGTCACGTTACCCTATACATTCCAATGAGTTACAGAACGATACGACTGTATCGACTACTCTCGCGACTGCGCTCAAAGTAATCTGAGCGATTGCAGCAAAAAAGGGTTGTGAGCCCGTCAGGCAATGCCTTGACGGAGTTTTGGCTTTGAAAACTGGGGGCACGGACGCTGGCAGCGTCCGCCACGGGGGCGGGTTCCGTTCTTCGTCAGATCGGCATCCTGCCTGTCTGCTTTGTCGCTTCTTGACGGACAGGCAGGATGCCTATCCTACGGTTTTGCGACCGATCGCTGGCGGATCAGTTCCTCCAGCTCTTCGACCACTTCGTGAACGTTGCGATGGGAGGTGTCGATCAAGATCGCGTCCGCTGCGGGTTTCAACGGCGAGACCGCTCGCTGTTCGTCGCGGCGGTCACGCTCGTGCTGATGGGCCAGGATCTCTTCGATGGAAAGGTGCTCGCCACGACGCCGTAGATCGTGCTGGCGGCGGCGGGCACGTTCTTCCGGTGAGGCTGTCAGGAAGAACTTGCATTCGGCGTCGGGAAAGGCCACTGTCCCCTGGTCGCGTCCCTCGGTCACGATGTCTAGCCCGGCCGCCGCTTGTCGCTGCAGGGTGGTCAGCAGCCCGCGGACCTTCGAGTTGGCCGCCACCACGCTGGTCCCCTGCGTTACCTGGACCGTGCGTATCGCGTCGGTGACTTCCTCATTATTCGCGAAGACGTGGGAACCGTCGAACCGAATGTTGATGACGGCGGCTCGACTGCTGACGGACGGTTCGTCGTGGAGATCAATTTGCTCCCGCAGACAGACCAATGTCACCACTCGATACATGGCTCCGGTGTCCAGAAATTGAAAGCCCAACCGCTCGGCCAGGGCGCGAGCGGCCGTACTTTTTCCTGATCCAGCGGGGCCGTCGATGGTGATGATCATTTCTGATTCGGATTCCGTCGAAAGTGAGGTCGAAGAATCCGGGGGCTTATGCCGCCCGGCTCACCTGGTCATCTTGTTATGCAAATCACTTAGGGATGATTGTCGGCCCAGAACTGCCGGACCGCGGTGCCGGTATTCAACTTTAACACCTGGTCCGCCAACTGGGTTACTTTATCGAGACGCAGTGCCTGGATGGCTCGTACAACCTGCACGTAGTTCGTTCGCGACACGCTGAGTTGCCGAGTCCCCATCCCCAGCAGCAATCCGGTCAAGTGAGGGTCGCCCGCCAGTTCGCCGCAAATCGTAGCCGGCTTGCCGTGGGCTGCTGCGACACGGTTCAAATTGGCGATCGTTCGCAGGACTGCGGGCTGGAGCGCGTCGTGATAGGGTCCAACATACTCATCGTCGCGATCGGCGGCCAGCATGTATTGCGTCAGGTCATTCAAGCCAATGGAGATCCCGTCGACCCGCGTGATGAGATCGTCAATCAATAACGCGGCCGCCGGGACTTCAATCATCGTCACGACCTGGAACGGCAATTGTTCACGGGTACGACAACCACAAATCCGGCAGAGTTGTTCGAGGGTCTTTTCGAGGGTATCCATTGAGTCAACCATCGGCAGCAGAATGTTGATCGGTCGCTCTTTGGCCAGCTTGGCGAGGACTCGCACTTGTGGCCGCAAGATGTCCTCGCGCTGCAGCAGCAGTCGAATTCCACGGAGCCCCAGGCTGGGATTGCGGTTGATCGGAAAGTCGGCGTAAGCCGGGCATTTTTCCGCACCAAAGTCGACCAGGCGAATATTGAGCTCGCCCTGCCCTACCCGGCTGGAAACATCGCGATAGATCTCCAGGCATTCCTCTTCAGACGGCCACCACAGCCGGTCCATATAGAGGAATTCCGTGCGGAACAAGCCCACACCCGCGGCTCCATATTGAGCGACGGCGTCGGCTTCGGTCGGATCGCTGATGTTGATCAGCAGGCGAATGGCCACCCCGTCCTGCGTGATCGTTTGCAGTGACGCCGGTTCGGCCGGGGCTTCGACCGCGGGGATGCTTTCGATGATGGCCGCCACCGTCGCCTGATCGTCGTTATCAGGAGCGACAACGATCACACCGTGGGGCCCATCCAGGATGATCTCAGAACGGTTCGGGATCTTTTCGCACGTCTCTTGATTGAGCGTGATCAGGGGCAGACCGAACCCGCGTGCGAGAATCGCTGTGTGCGATTTCGGGCCGCAGGTTTCTGTTACGAAACCGATGACACCCTGGTGCGCATACTTGACGAGTTCCGACGGCGTGAGCGACGGCGCGACGACCACTGCGTTGGCTCCCAGGTCATCATCCGCCAGCGACGCGTCGGTCAGACATTGAATCAAGCGGCGGCCGATATCCAGGATGTCGGTGGCCTTGTCCTGGGCCAGAGTGATATTGCTGGTGCGGAAAGTCGCATAGAGACTTTTCACGACGCGTGAGACGGCCGCACCGGCGGATTGACCGTGCTGACGAATCTCGGCTTCCATCTGCGAGAGGAATTTCGGATCGCGGAGCAGGCTGCCATGGGCGGCAAAGATGCCGACTTCGGACGCCGAGATTTTTCCCGTCAAATGCCGCCGCATCTGGTCCAGTTGCGCACTGGCGCGCCCGACGGCCGCACTCAGCCGCTCTAGTTCTTGTTCGGGTGAACCCGACGCGGGGATGCTTTGGGCCGCGGCCAGCAGGGTCGGGGCATCCGCGACATGCGAAATCCCGCGCACAATCCCCGGACTGATTGTTTTTCCCTGCAGAATCATCAGTTCGGTTCCTCTGGTTCAAGGTGCGGACGTCGGCCACGAATTCCGTCGCGAGTCCAGACACCTGACGGAGGTGATGTGTTCGGTCCCGGATGTTGCCAGTTTAGGCCGTGTTTGATGAAACTCATAACTGCAAAATCAGGGGATCAAATTCACCACGGAGACACGGAGAACACGGAGAAATCTCAAATCTGGTCTCCGTGTTCTCCGTGTCTCCGTGGTGAAATCCTCTGGTTGCTGATTCACCAAACACAGCCTAACGTGAGTTCGGCCAATATTATAGCACGCTTTGTAGCCTCACTCTCTGAGTCGGGAGTGCTACTTACGAAGACTACCCGACTCGGAGAGTCAGGCTACAGGGCAATTTCGTGCTGGCTGAGACAGATGCTGCCGGTTTCGGTGATTTGGTAGTTGTGTTCGATGCGGATGCCGCCGACTCCGGGAACATACAGGCCCGGTTCCAGGGTGACGACGTCTCCCGTGAGGAGCGTGTCGTCGCTTTGCGGGACCAGTATGGGTGGCTCGGGGTGGCCCAGACCCAGGCCGTGGCCGGCATGATGCGGGAAGAACTGGCCGTAGCCCGCTTCTTCGAACACGCGCATCGTCGTTCGATGGACGTCCCGCGCCGCGACACCGGCTTTCAAGACACTCGCCCCGTGGGCCATTGCTGACGTACACAACGTAAACAACAATTCTTGGGCCTCGGACGGATCGCCCACGCACAACGTATTGGTGAAATCGCTGCGATAGCTATCCAGCACGACCGAGTAGTCCAGGACCAGCATGTCGCCCGATTGCAATATGCGGTTCGTCGGCGGACCGCCGGCCTTGGGAGTGGCCGCGTTCGTGGCTCGAAAATCGCCATAAATCTGCGCTGGACGCCCCGCCGCTTCGAGCACCGCGGCGTGCATTTCGCGATAGACTTCCCATTCCGAAATCCCATGCCGCACGACTTCTCGCGCCCGCATCAATCCCGCAGCACCCGCCCGCATGCATTCGAGCATCAGATCAATTTCGTCCGGCAATTTGCTGCGGCGCAGTTCGCGGAGTAACGAACCCAGATCGATCGTATCGCAGCCGCTGGTGCCTCGTTGGCGCAGGGTGTGGATCTCGTGATCCAGGCCCATGATTTCCCAGGCGGCCAACGGCATCCATTCGGCTTCCACCGCACCGACCCGCCCATAGAGCCGGTCGGAAATCGATTTCACCGCGTTCAACAGAGCAAGGTCGCGATTGATGACGCTGTGCTGATGATCGTACCAGGGCTGAATGATCTCCTGATCAACATAGGGCTGACCGGCTGCCGATCGCCGCGTGAAGTTGTCGGCGAGCAACGTCACTCCGCCCGTTCGCTCCAGTAGCAATAGGCCCCGTTCTCCCGCGGAAAAGCTGAGCGGATTCACCAGGAAATTTGACAGGTAGTAGACATGCCGCGGGTCGGCCACCAGCAACCATTCGAACCGCTCAGGAGTCCGCGCCCAGAGACGCTCGCGTCGTGCCAGGCAGCCCGATTGAGTCAACATCTTGAGATCCTTTTTCGGGGCCCGCTTTGTTATTCCTCTTCGTCCTCCTAGTCTCCATCGTGCAATGAATAGTGATTCACCACGGAGACACGGAGAACACAGAGAGGAGGGAGAATTACGAAGATTTTTTGGCCACGGATCGCCACTGATGAAACACGGATAAAGTTCAAGCAATTGCCAGTCTACGCTGGATGCCCCCAACTAGATGGACAGTTCAAATTCCCTTGATTCTCTGCTCCGTGTCTCCGTGGTGCAATGAACTCAGTTGATTGACTGCGAAGACACAGACAACGCTGCACTGATTGACTGTTTTATTAGAGTTCTAGTGAAAATTCTTCAACGCGAGCCAACGTTCGGCATCCAGTGCCGCCATACAGCCCGTACCAGCCGCGGTGATCGCCTGGCGGTAGTAATCGTCCGCGACATCTCCCGAAGCGAAGACCCCTTCGACGCTGGTATACGTCCTTTGCGGAGTCGTCCAGACGAGATACTTCTTGTCCGTCAGCTTCAACTGGCCCTTCAGGAAGTCGGTGTTCGGCGTGTGCCCGATCGCGGCAAAGTAACCGCCGGCTTCCACCTCTTCGCTCTTTTCTGTTTGCAGATTGCGAATCCGAGCACCGGTGACGCCCTGCTTCTCGTTGCCGAGGATTTCGTCGACAACCGAATTCCACTTGATGTTAATCTTGGGATTCGCGAGGACTCGGTCCGCCATGATCTTGCTGGCGCGGAACGAATCGCGGCGATGGACCAGATGGACTTGCGACGCGAAGTGCGTCAGGTAAGTGGCCTCTTCCATCGCACTGTCGCCGCCACCGACCACAATCAGCGGCTTGTTGCGGAACCGGGGTAAGGCTCCGTCACACACGGCACACGCCGAGACGCCGTTGTTCTTGTACATTTCCTCGGAGGGCAAACCGAGGTAGTTGGCCCGGGCACCCGTGGCGATGATGACGGCGAAGGCTTCGATCTCTTGAATCGTCCCGTATCCGTCATCGGCCTTCATTTTGAAGGGATGTTTTGACAGATCGATCTCGGTCACATCATTGGTGATGATCCGCGTGCCAAAGTTGACGGCCTGCTGGCGCATCAGCTCGAGCAACTCGGGGCCGGTGATCCCGTGGCCGGTATGATCAGCCATGAATCGATCGGCAGGAACGGCGCTCTTCACATAGGCGGCCAGGTCGCCCGTCGGAAAGCCGGGGTAGTTTTCGACTTCCGAAGTCAGAGCCAATTGCCCCAGCGGCAAGGTCCCCTTGATCCGATTTTCTTCGGTTTGGGCTCCTTCAATGACCAGCGGTTGGAGATTGGCCCGAGCCGCATAAATGGCGGCGGCCCAGCCGGCGGGGCCGGAACCGATAATGACAACGCGTTCTGTCACGGAAATGCTCCGCTGAGTTAGGTCTGAAGAGACTACTGATGAAATCCAGGAATTCCAGCGAGCCCGGTTGCTGGACTGGCTGATTGTCCAATTCGTTCAGAAATCATCTTCGCGCAATCGACCGAAAACTTCCAGCCTCTGCGGCTTTTCAGCCGAGGCGATCCAGTGATTCGAGAAATCCGGGCTGGTTGGCCAGTTTCGCATACTGCACACGCGCCCCGTTAGATGTGGGCGGCCTGCAGCGCCGGATCCAGGGCGACTCGTTCGTCAAATACGAAGCAATGCCCGTTGTAGTGGGCTCCACCGCATTCTTCGAAGTATTTCAGGATCCCGCCGTCGAGTTGATAGACGTTTTGAAAACCTTCTCGCTCGAGGTAGGGAGTTGCCTTCTCGCAGCGAATGCCGCCCGTGCAGAATGTGACGATCGGTTGTTGCTTCAGCTCGTCAGGGAGACGACTCACGGCAGTCGGGAAGTCGCGGAAATCATCGATTCCGATGGCGACCGCGTTCTGAAACGTGCCCGTTTCGAACTCGAAGTTGTTGCGCGTGTCGAGCAGCGTGACTGGGCGGCCCTCATCCAGCCAGCGTTTGAGTTCCTGCGGCGAGAGGCGGCGAGAGGTGTACCGCTGAGGCGCGATGCCATCGACTCCGAAGACGATGATCTCCCGTTTGATCTTAACGCGCATCCGCTTGAAGGGCCGTTCGTGGCTGAGACTTTCCTTGACCGCCAGCTCGGCCAGCCCGGGAATCTGCCGCAAGCGTGCCAGGAGCCGATCCATGCTGGCTCGCACACCGGCCACGAAGACGTTGATCCCCTCCGGGCTGAGCAAAATGGTTCCGCGCAATTCTGCCAGCAGACAGAGTTCGAGTAACTCAGTGCGGAGTTCAGCGAGGTTGTTCAGTTCCACGAAGCGATACGCGGCAATATTCACAATCGGCTGCATATCAGGTTCGCGAGGCGGTGAGGAGACAGGTGGGGGACGTCGTAGAAAAATCTTAACGCCGGGTGGGAGGGGGGTAAAGCGGCATTGCGGGCCACGTAACCGAAGTCGCATAGACTTAGAGGGGCGGTCACCCCAGGGGCCAGAACTCTTGGCGAGTTCGGCTACGACGCGCGAAAACGAAAATAGCAGGCATCGAACGGTTTTCGATGCCTGCTAGAACGCTTTGGGGTTGAAAATGACCTCGGAGACCGAGAGGTTCAGCTATTTCTTGCCAATGGAGAAATCGTGAGTCGCCACGTCCTCGGGCTGGTCGACCTTGTCGACATATTCCGAGAATAAGGGCTTTCCGTGTGGTTGTGTCCCTCCGCCCGGTGGCGGATTTCCGTCGTAACCGCTGATTCGAACGCGCACGGCTCCGGCCACAACCCCTTTATCTTTTTCGGTCTTGTAGGTCCCATTCTCAATGACCGCCCGTGCAGCAGGACCTTCATTTCCCTTGGAACTATCTGGTTCAAAAATGATCTCGCCATACGGAACCGGTTTGCCCTGAAACGTGACGGCACCGGTCGCGTCGTAACGCGTCGGACCGCTGTCTGAAAGCCCGCAGCCACTTAACAGAATTGACGACAGACAGGTCAGAAACCAAGGCCATTGACGAATGTTCGAGCGCTGATTGACTGTCATGATGCTTGCCGAATTACCTGAGGCCTGATGAAGAGATTCTGTTCAACACCAAAACTGAATAGCGAAGAAGCCCGGAAGAGACCGAACTTCTTCGCTGCGGAGGGTTGTCATGCAGAGTCGTCGTGAGCGTTATCACTGGAGCACAGCGTGTTCATCCAACTGCTGCCGCTCTACGCCAATCACGGAGAGAAACCGCTCGATCCGTCGGACTTCCGACCCAGGCCACGATAGACAGTGATGTCGATATTCTCGCTGATGAAGTGGCTCGAACCATCGGCCATCGTGTGGTGAGCTCCGCCAACGTGGCGGCTGCCCAGTGTATTCGGGTGAACTTCGTGAGTGGGGCTGCCACCCGACTTGCCCGGATCCAGCAGCGAGCTGTTGATCTGATTCACACAGGCCGCCACGGTCTGCGTATTGACATCTGCGGCCACCTGATAGTAACCACTGGCCCACGTCGCATAGTATCCCGGATTGGTCGCCTTCAGCACCAGATATTTGGTTTCGCCGATCAGGAACGTGTTGGTCGTGCCGTCGGTAATATCACGAATTGCCGTCCTGGAATCATTGTAGAGAATGCCGTTATTCGATTGATAGCGGGCGGTCGATGTCGCGCAACATCCCGTATCGCCGGTGCTTGAGCAACCACCCGAGATGCCCATGTAATTGGTCGTGGCATTCTCGCCCCCCGCGTTGGGGTCAGAAGGGCACTCATAGACGACGTTGCGAACAATCTGCCGGGCCGATTCGGTTCGCACTTCGATGGGATAGAGTCCGAAATACGTACCACTGGTCGTATTGAACGACTGGTACAGATTACCCTGTTCCACGTACGGAAGGATCATCACCGTCCACGGCGCCCCGAGAGCGGTCGCGCTGATTCCCGTCTGGCAGATGCCAGGCTTGTCGGTCACCACGCCCGGTGGAAATGCCCCATGCGTGTCGTGATAGTTGTGCAGGGCCAAGCCCAGTTGCTTCATTTTGTTTTTGCACTGAGCCCGTCGAGCGGCCTCGCGTGCTTGTTGGACTGCAGGCAATAGTAAGGCAATCAAGACGGCAATGATCGCGATGACGACGAGTAGTTCAATCAGTGTGAAACCAGAACGCAACTTGCGAGCACGCATGTCCTGTGTCCTTTCGACGTGAAAAACGAAACTGGAGAAGAGAAGTGTGAATCCCGGGAAAATGCTCAGAAATCAGGGCATTCCGGACACGAAAACAGACGAAAATGTCGTGATTAGACCGTGGAACTCCACCTTATAATCTGATTGTATGATAATCAGCTGGATAGATTCAACAAAATATTGCATCAAATCAGGCGATTTTTGAAAAAAAGATGGAATGAGCTCCGGCGTGATCTTGAAGACCGAATGACTGACTTCGTCTTTCCGACGAAGGGCTTTGCATGAGAATTGAGATTGTGGGAAGATTGGGTATGGCGCAAGGATGCCACGTGGGCGATTCAATCGTGTGGAGATACCCGATGCGAATTTGGTGGTTGAGAATTGTGATGACAGCCTGCCTGCTGGTGTCGAGCACGGGCGTCGATCCAATATTTGCCGCCAAATTCAACCGCGTGGTCGAGATCGGGCAGCAGGCTCCGGAATGGAAGGAACTGCC
>JAQGHS010000529.1 GCA_028291605.1 Planctomycetaceae bacterium
AGGTGACAAATGACAGGCTGGAAGCCGATCCCACGGGTCAGATATCTGCGGCGGGAAACGCGTGGATAAAGTGTTCGATCTCCGGCGTTTTGACGCCGTCTGGCCACGTTAAAGCGACGACATCAAATCGCGCACGGTGGTCCAGCAGGCGGCGTTGCTTCAGCCACACCAACGCCAGCTTCGTGAGCTGCACTTGCTTGCGGTGGGTGACGGCCTCGGCGGGATGCCCGGCCGCATGTGACGACCGAGTCTTCACTTCGACGAAGACGATCCAGTCACCGTCACGGGCAATGATGTCGATCTCGCCCCAATGGCTGCGGCAATTGCGGGCCAGGATGCGATAGCCTTGCTTGCGCAAGTATCGGACGGCGGCGTTTTCGCCACGGTTCCCCAGCAGTTTGGCCAGCCAGCCTCGCATAGCAACACCTGGAATGTCAAAGCAGCCCGGCAGTTCGAAAACTACCAGGCTGCTCGAGATTTATGTGCGTGCAGCGTTGGATTTGCCGGCCGTTCGGGTGGCAATCGAGGCCATTTACTTGGCGGCTGACTTCTTGGTCGGCCGGCGTTCGACCAGGCGGGTCGACTTGCCAACACGATCACGCAGGTAGTACAGCTTGGCGCGGCGAACAGTACCGTGTCGCACGACTTCCAGCTTCGCGATCTTGGGCGAATTCGTCGGGAAGGTGCGTTCGACACCTTCACCGGCCACAATGCGGCGAACGGTGAAGGATTCACGCATTCCTGAGCTGCGGCGAGCGATGACCACGCCTTGGAAAATCTGGATGCGCTCTTTGTCGCCTTCCAGAATCCGGCTGTGAACGTCAACCGTGTCGCCAATTTCGAACTGCAACGGTTCTTTGCGAAGGCCTTTGTCTTCAACCGCTTTGATCAGCTTGTTAATCATCGTCTTCTCTCTTTGCAACCTGCGTTTAGCCGACGCTCAGCTTGTTCGGTCAGCGTTTTGTGCTACTTGCTACGAACCTCAGTTCAGGTTCGCCCATCCCTATTTTCAGTCTCATTCAAAAAATCGTCGCGTCGATTCGCTGTCTGCTCGCGGCTCGTTGCTGCCCGCCATTTGGCGATTTCAGCATGGTTGCCGTTCAACAAAACTTCCGGAACTGTCATCCCCTGAAACTCGCGTGGCCGCGTGTACTGGGGATACTCCAGCATTCCCGACTCAGCGAATGACTCGTATTTACTGCTGGTTTCATCTCCGAGAACCCCGGGAACCAGCCGAATTACCGAATCAATCACGACCATCGCCGGCACTTCCCCACCGTTGCAGATGAAGTCCCCCGCTGAAATCTCCAGCGGCTGCAAGCCTTCGATGATCCGTTGGTCAAAACCTTCATACCGACCGCACAACAGCAACAATCGCTGATAGCCTGCCAGCTCTTCCACCACCCGTTGAGTCAGTCGCCGCCCTTGCGGGGTCAAGACGACCAATCGCCCCGGTTCCGCTGCCTCCTGCTGCACAGCGGCAACGCAATCGAAGATTGGCTGACACATCAGCAACATTCCGGGACCACCGCCATACGGCTTGTCGTCCACAGAGCGATGCTTGCCCGGCGCCCAATCTCGAAAGTTCCAGCGGTGGATGGCCACCAGCTGGTTGTCCAGGGCCTGCTTGAGAAGTCCCTGCTGCAAGTAACTGTCGAACAACTCTGGAAAGAGTGTCAACACGTCGAACCGCATGGCAGAATTCCTGACAAGCCCAGAAATCACGAAGGGCGGCCGGCAAGCGATCTTGCCGCGTCCGCCTTATGATTCCCGAACTTCAAGCAAGTCGAGTAATTAACCTTCGCTACCTTCAGCAGCCGGAGCAGCTTCGCCCTCGCCTTCCGGAGCAGCCTTGACGGGCAAGGGCTTCGGAGTTTGCAGAGCAGGAGCAGACTTCGCGGTACCGAAACTGTTCGTTTTGACCTTCTTAATCAAGGCCGCAACGGCTTCCGACGGCTGTGCGCCGACCGAAATCCAGTATTGGATGCGTTCCAAATTCATTTTCACCCGGGCAGCCTTATCGGCGACCATGGGATCATACGTGCCGACTTCTTCAATCGGCGGGGCTTCACGGTGCTTGTGCTGCGGCATCACGCAAATGCGGAAAAACGGGCGATGCTTCCGCCCCAACCGCTTCATTCGAATCCGAACTCCCACGCGACTCTCTCCTTGTCCAGCGATCTCTCACCAACAGTCAACTTATTTTCAGACGGCTAACCTAGGTTAAGGCCGTTTACAATATAGCGATCGACCACAGTTTGCCATGTCGCGGGAAAAACAACCAGCGTGGGCAGACTGAAGTCAGACGAATTATCGGGATTTCAGGCGATTTCGCTACTCGATCTGTCGGATTTTCGCTCATTTTGAGCAGATTCAGCAATTTACTTGCAGGTTCTTGTGGCGAACAAGACCACCGCAGTCCAATTTCATTCCAATTCACAGTCGCCAGATCTTATTCGTGTATTTCGTGTGATTCGTGGTTGAGAAATTTCTGAGAACAACCACGAATCACACAAATGACACGAATTAGGAACTGGGTGATCGTGTGGTAAAAGGTCTGGCTAGCGACTCTTAGCGTTTGCGATTCTTTTTCTTCTGCTTTTCGGCTTCTTTTTTCAACTTCTTTTTCTTGTCGGCATCCATCGGCTTCGGCTTGCTGCGAGTTTTTCCCGCTCCGGGCATTTCAGCACCCGGCTGAAACATCCCCGAACTGGCCATCATCTGCATCTGCTTGGCTTGGCTCATTTTATCCATGCCGGCCATGCCCTGCATCATCTTGGCCATGCTGCCGAAGTCCTTCAACAATCGATTGACTTCGGCGGCTTCGACTCCAGAACCCCGCGCGATGCGGCGGCGACGGCTGATGTCGATATTCTCGGGATTCTGGCGCTCTTCAGCTGTCATCGAGCTGATGATGCCTTCGATCCGCGTGATGTCCTTGTCGGCGCCAGACAGATCCCCCAGTTGTCCCATCATTCCACTCATGCCGGGAATGTATTGCAGGATGCTTTTGAAATTGCCCAGCTTTTTGATTTGCTTCATGGCGTCGAGGAAGGAATTCAGCGTGAACTTGCCACGCATCAACTCTTCCTGAGCCTTCGCCATCGAGTCCTGGTCGAAGACCCGCTGGGCCTTCTCGGCCAGCGTCTGCATGTCGCCGCCACCCAGAATCCGACTTGCCATACGTTCGGGATGGAACGGTTCGAGCTTATCGAGTTGCTCGCCGACACCCATGAACTTGATCGGCACCCCGGTGACTTGCTTGACCGACAGGGCAGCCCCGCCGCGGGCGTCGCCATCGAGCTTCGTCATGATGATGCCGTCGAGCTCCAGGGCTTCATTGAAAGCCCGAGCACTGTTGACGGCATCCTGGCCCGTCATGGCATCACACACGAACAAAATCTGCTGCGGTTCGACCTTACGATCGATGTTCCGCAATTCTTCCATCAATTCGGGATCAACGTGCAGTCGGCCGGCCGTGTCGAGAATGACGACATTGGCTCCAGCGGCCTTGGCCGCTTTCACGCCGTTCTGACAAACAGTAACCGGGTTCCCCGTGGGGGCTTCGGCGTGAACCGGGACCTCCAGTTGAGCCCCAATCGTTTTGAGTTGTTCGATGGCCGCGGGGCGCTGCAAATCGGCTGCGACAAGGAACGGTTTTTTACCCTGTTCCTTGAGCATACGTGCCAGTTTGCCGGCGGTGGTCGTCTTGCCGCTGCCCTGTAGGCCGCACAGCATGATGATGGAAATGCCATCACGGCGCAGCTTCAGTTCATGGTCGACCGGGCCCATCAGATTGATGAGTTCCTGGTAGACGATACCCAGGATCATTTCCTGCGGGCTGAGCGACTCCAGGACCTTCTGGCCGATCGCTTCTTCGGTGATTTTTTCGACGAACTGCTCGGCGACATCGTAATTGACGTCGGCTTCCAACAGAGCCTGTCGAACTGCCTTCAGCCCTTCACGGATACTCGCCTCGGTCAGTTTTCCGCTTCCGCGAAAAAACGACAGGGCTCCGGTCAGACTTGAAGTAATCCCTTCGAACATGATCCAGCCACTCTAGGGGGCACAAGACCCAAGTTTCAGTCGCAACGCGGGAATGCGTCGCAACTTATTAGCTATTAGACGGTTGCGTGCCATCACTTGCTGTGAAGAAAGTTGTGTCTGCGCACCATCACGGCCCCGAAAACCGGGGAAACGTGGGATTGTACGAGAACACTTGATCGTACGCAATCATTTTGAGAAGAAAATCGCGTACCCGGAGTGGAAGGTTGCGGCGATGTCTGGCAGCCTTAAGTAGAGGGTGCTGGCTGCAGTACGACACGCGATTCCGCATCGGGAATTCCCAGCGTCAGGAGTTTCTGGATGACGTATTGCCGTCGTTGCTGATCCAGTTTCTCCGATTTGTCTGGATTGCCGGCCACCGTCACGGGCAGAATGGGAATTCCATTCGAGGGCTCAATCGTGATTTTCGCGGGCGAGGCTTTCAAACAGCTTGCCAGCCGAACGACCTGATCTTCGCCGTCGGAATTCAACTCGGCCGAGTGAGAAACGAAACGGTGCTCGCGGATGACCAAATCTTGAGCCAAAGGCGCTTTGACCGGCAGTTCCGGCTTCTTCGTCGTCTGCCAGGTCAGCCGTGGTGCCGCCGGAGCGCTCAAGTCGGAAACTTGTCGTTCTGGCGAGGTGCAACCTATTGTGATCAAAGCCAATAAGCTGGCGATCGATATTCGAAAAAGAGACATACGCGCTGCGAACTCCGACCCGGGAAGACTGTTTCGGGCGTTTTGCGAGATCAAGATCCCGCACCCGAATCCGCGATCACCTGATTCAGGTTCTCGCACCCAGTCCCAACACATCACAACCCAGCGAACAAATTCGAAAGGGTATGTGAGCTATCGGCCAGAGTTTTGGGGCAAAATCAACAGAGGCGTTACCCTCCCCCCAATTTTGCCAATCCTTCGCATCTCAAGGAAGGTTCGCAGAATACGCCAGCCCTGCCGTTACCCGAGCGTCTAAACCGATTCTCAGGGAAACCAGCGACCGCGATCTTGTAAGGCACGCCACAACAAGACCAATGCCGCCGGAGGCGTTAAGCCAATGGCGAGTGCGGCCATCCCAAACCAAAAACTCTCGCTGTATTGGACGTCTGGGATTCGCCCCAGCACGCACGCTAAAAACAACAGCAGCCCTGCAGGCACTGATACGACCGAGATCATTGCCAGATAGATGACAAGTGCTTTTCCATAGCTCGCATGGGAGCTGCTATTTCTTCTTGGACTTCAGCAGTCCCTGCACCACCTTATTCACGTCGGCGTAGGTAAACGCTTCTTCGTCGGTCTTCAGGTTTTCGGCCGATTCACTGTCGAAGCGTTTGACGAGTTTTCCATCCCGTCCATAGACGTAAACCGCGGGAATCGACGAGAGTTCGATTTTCTCAAACAGTTCGTCCGACGGCACATTCAATAACACATTGTCAAAGCCGGCATCCTGTTCCTGCAGGAACTTGAGAACGCGGTCTTTGTAGTATTCCGGCGGCTTGTTCTTGCTGCCGGCGTAATCGGTCGAGACCGACATGCAGACGACGTCTTTCCCGTGGGTCTTGTGCAGCTTGACCAGGTTGGGGAATTCCTTCATGCACGGATCGCAGGAGGTCGACCAGACATCCATGACGACAATCTTGCCCTTATGTTTCTTGACGATTTCCTGCGTCTCGTCCCAGTTCATGATCTTCAACGATACGGCGCTGGGTTTGGGGTCCTCGGCAGGCAGCGTCCGTGCGACGACTAGACCCAGCAAACAGATTCCGAATCCCGCCCAAAGTGCTGATCGATATCGCATCATGGTTGTGTTCCTGTGTTGATCCGCTGAAGACTGTGTTCGTCCGCTCAAGAAGAGCCGTCCATGCTTGTGGTGTATCAGACCGCGATATCAGAGAGCAAGCGCAACCCGTGGCCGATGCTGTCGGATACGTCTGATGGGAGGGCGAGGCTCCCGCCGAGCCGCAAAGTCTACCGGCAGTCGAAAGACTAAGTGGCTCGGCGGGAGCCTCGCCCTCCCATTAACTGCCATCACGACAGGCGGAGCTATTCCGGCATTCGGCCCGCGATGATCTCCGCCACGTGCATCACCTTCAACGGTTTCTTGTCGCGACGTAACAATCCTTGAAGATGCATCAGGCACGACATGTCCATTGCCGTCATGACTTCCGTGCCGTTCCGTTCGTGATCGTGAATGCGATCCTGGCCCATCATGCAGGAAATGGCTTCCTCGGCGACTGCGAATGTCCCGCCGAATCCGCAGCATTCGTCAGGGCGGGTGAGTTGGGTAAATTCAATCCCTTCCAGAGATTGCAGCAACTGCCGGGCCTTGCTGTGCGACGGACCGACAACCTCGCTGGAACTGCCCAGACGCAGTTCGCGCAGGCCGTGGCAACTTTGATGCAGCCCGACTTTGTAGGGGAAGCTGCCCGTCAGGCGTTCGACCTTCAGTACGTCCACGAGGAACTCGCAGAGTTCGAA
This sequence comes from Planctomycetaceae bacterium, assembly GCA_028291605.1. Taxonomy (GTDB): domain Bacteria; phylum Planctomycetota; class Planctomycetia; order Planctomycetales; family Planctomycetaceae; genus JAKFVC01. The sequence goes on from JAQGHS010000529.1 coordinate 6,522, forward strand.
TGTCTTGTCTCGCACCGCATGATATTCGGCCTCTCGGCCGTGGAAGTATTCCGCGTAGTGCTTGCGCACCATGGCGACGCAGCTTCCCGACGGACAAACAACGTAATCGTACGGCTTAAACAACTGTATGAAGCGTTCGGCCAGCGATTTCGCGTCGGCGGTGCAACCGGTATTGGCCATCGGCTGGCCGCAGCAGGTTTGCCCCTCGGGATATTCGATTTCCAGACCATATTTTTCGAGAACTTCGACCGTCGCCATCCCCACTTGCGGGTAAAACTGATCGATGTAACACGGGATAAACAACCCCACACGCGGCATTCCAGACCCCTTCCACGACAAGATGCTTTTCGAGTGGTGGTATTCTAGCCGTCTGGACATTCCAGGGTCGAGGCTGGAGAATTTTCCTACGAAGCTGTAACCCACAGCCGGTTTGACCGGTAATATCTCGCGGTGACGATCTGTCCCGGATTTTCTCAAATCAATAGACACCTATCGAAATCAAGGAGCATTTCGTGATTCATCGATGCGTTCGTGCCACTCTGGTGGCCTGGTGTGCTGTGGCCCTGCTCTGCAGCGGTGCGGCGCTCAACCCACTGCAGGCTCAGGAGAAGAAGAAAGAGGCCAAGGGGCAACCCTTTCTGGTGGTCAGTGTCGCCAGCTTTGAACGGCTGATGGAAGATGCCGACTTTATCTTCGCGTCGGCAGGGCGGCCCGAACTGTCCGAAATGATCGGCGGAGCTCTGTCGAATGTCCGCGATTTGAAGGGGCTGAACCGCGATTCTACGGCAGGGCTGCTGCTCTTTCTGGATGGTCTGACTCCGGTACCGATCGGGTTTGTCCCAGTAAAAGACATCGACGAGATGATGAAAACGATCACGGTCGGTCCCGTCACCACCAATAAGATTGAAGACGGCCTCTACGAAATCCGAGGCGGGCGGCAGTCACTCTTCGCCAAGATCAGCGGTGATTATGCCTTCGTATCCCAGAAGCAAGAAAACCTCGAACGCGATCTCTCCGACCCGACCCAATACACGCGTCGGCTGTCGGCGAGTTATGACGTGGCGGTCTCGGTGAATCTGCGAGCCATCCCCAAGCCCAGCCGCGAATTGCTGCTCGATTTCCTGCGAGCCAGTACCGAAGCCAGCTTGCAGCAGCGCGACGGGGAACCTGATTCTGCCTTCCGGATCCGCAAAGCGGCCGCGACTGTCAATCAGGAAAACACGGAGATGTTTTTGACGCAGGCCGAAGAAGCCACGCTGGGCTTCAATGTGTCGTCTGCAGAGAAGGCCGCTTTCCTGGAACTGGTCGTTACGGCCGATCCGAAAAGCGAATATGCCAAGGTGTTAAACGAACTCGGCACGTCCCGCAGCCGGTTCACCCCGTTGTTGAAGAACTCCACTCCACTGACCGCTTCCGCCGCCTTGATGGTCGATAAGAATGGCCGCAAGTTTATCAAGGAACTGCTGACCGTCGCGGAGCAGAATTTGATTGGCGAACTGGACAAATCCGCTTCGAAAGACGAGACCAAAGTCAGCCCGATATCGGAACTCTTCAAGTCGGTGCAGGCGTCGGTTGCCGATGGCAAGCTGGATTTTGTGGCCCAGTTCGTGGGTGATCCCCCCGGTCCCTTCACGTTTGCCGGTGGTCTCACGATTGCTGAGTCCGAGAAATTCAACATCGGCCTGACCGAGATTTTCGAGCGTCTGAAGGGCAAATCGGAATTCGAAAGTGTCCAGACAAACGTCCTGGAACATCGTGGAGTGATTTTGCACCGTCTGCAGGGTAAGAGAGTTCCTGACAACAACGCCGACCGGTTATTTGGTAAGGATCACGGTTTGTATATCGGATCAGGGAATGGCATCCTGTGGTTCGCTATTGGTGGCGAAAATGGTCTGCCGGTTTTGAAGTCGATGATCGACACCGTGACCGATGCGCCTGCGGATGACAATCCTGTCATGCCGGCGCAGATTGTCGTGCATCTGTCGAGCTGGCTCGGCCTGATGGAACGGCCGGACGGTACCGCCAATCCCGTTGTCGAATTGATGCGGGAATCGTTCGCTCAAGGGGGCGGAACCATTCGTGCCGAAATCAAGCCGATTCAGGATGGCATGCAGTTGCGATTGAATGCCGATGAAGGGTTTATTCGCCTGGTGGGCAAGGCGATCGGGAAGCGAATTGATCAGCGATAACGCGGATTCTTCGTCCGTAGGATAGGCATCCTGCCTGTCAATCGCGAAGCGACAATGCGCTAACCAAGAGTCTGTTGCGATCAAGGTGGAAATCGTGGGATGAATAGACTTCGGGTTTGTCACTTGAGGTGACAAAAGACAGGCAGGATGCCTATCCTACGGAATGACACGACCGAACCTCTTTCAGGGGTTCGGTCGTTTTCGTTCCACCGAAGCTGCTATACTCTCGCGATTCTGATTCCTTCAAACATTTTGCCGTCGCGTGGTGTATTCATGTTGTCCATCGAGGACCTGACTCAGCGGACTTGCCGGTTGGTAACTCTGGGCTGCAAGGTCAATCAATATGAAACCCAGTTGGTGAAAGAGGCTCTCGAACAGAACGGTTTTCGCGAAGCCGCGGAAGACGAGGCGGCCGATCTGTGCGTGGTGAATACCTGCACGGTGACCGCTGAGGCTGACGCCAAGGGGCGACAGTTGATCCGGCAGTTGGCGCAACGCAATCCCGGGACTCAGACGCTGGTCATGGGGTGCTTTGCCACACGCGACCCGGAAGCCGTGCGAAATTTACCCGGCGTATTTGAAGTCGTCACCGATAAACGGGAACTTCCTGACGTCCTGCAGCGGATCGGCCTGCAGCACGTACCCAGCGGCATCAGCCGGTTCGACGGACATCGCCGGGCCTTCGTCAAAGTTCAAGACGGCTGCGTGTTACGCTGTACCTACTGCATTATTCCCTCGGTCCGGCCCGGGCTTCGCAGCCGTTCTCCGCAAGACATCGAAGACGAAGTTCGGCGACTGATCGACGGTGGATTCCAGGAAATCGTGCTCTGCGGCATCCATCTCGGACATTATGGAGTCGACGCCACCCGTGGTAAGACCGGCCTGCCGCCGTTTCGCTTGCGGCATCTGATTCAACGGCTGGATCAAATTCCTGGCACGTGGCGGTTGCGGTTATCCAGCATTGAAGCGGGCGAAGTGGGCGACGATTTCATCGCGGCGGCGGCCGATTGCGAGCATCTCTGCCCCCATTTTCATCCGGCCCTGCAAAGCGGTTCGAACACCGTGCTGGCCCGCATGCGGAGGCGGTATCGGACGGAATCGTTCCTGGGCAAGATCGACAATTTTCGGAATCGCTTCGATCAACCCGCATTTTCCACCGATGTTATTGTCGGTTTTCCGGGTGAAACTGAGGCGGAGTTCCAGGAAACGCTGGATACGTGTGAAGCCGCGGGATTTTCCAAGATTCATGCTTTTCCCTTCAGTGCACGAAAAGGGACGCCGGCGGCGGATTTTCCGGATCAGGTCGCTCCTGATGTCAAGAAAGAGCGAATGGAAAGACTGGCGGAGCTAGAACGATGGCTCGCCGGTAGATATCATGGCAGTCTCCTGGGACGGACGCTGTCAGTGATGATTGAAGGCGAAGTTCGTCCCGGAATAATGCGTGGAACAAGTTGCCGGTATGCACCTGTGGAAGTGCCTGGAACGCCAGCTGATCTGGCGAAACTAGTCCCTGCCACGGTCACCTCGGCCAGTTCCGAAGGACTGATCGGCGTACGTCACGAGGCCAGCGTATGTTGTTGAGTGAATTCAAACCTGCATACTTCGAAATCAGCGAAGAGAGCGGAATCGTGATCGGGCGCTTCAATGTGCCGCGACTCACCGAGGACCAGAATGTCGAACAACTGGGGCAAGATCTGTTT
>JAQGHS010000258.1 GCA_028291605.1 Planctomycetaceae bacterium
TGAGCTCGACGCACTCGCAGTTGCAAGGGGTATTGATAAGGGGCCATTCCCGTGGCTGCAGTGAAAGCATGACGGACTTTTTCGTAACTGAGGCCGACGGAGTCCGCCAGGTCTTTCAGGTCGACTTGTTGCTCCACTTGCTGCTCGAGGAGTCGCTTGGCCAATTGAATGGCCGACGCGCAGGCGGGTTCTTCGGGTTGGTTGGCCAGGGCGGCACCGACCACCTCCATGACGCACCCGGCTAACCGTTGCTGCAGTCCGGGGGTATCCTGACCGAGGCACCCCAACAATCGCTGATAGGGCTTCATCACATCATCCACCAGACCAATGGAGAGCACGGGATTCTGAGGCGAAAAGAGCTTGTGATCCTGCCAGGACCTGACCTGGCTACCGCCGAAGGCAAACCACAATTGCGTTGTGCGCACACTGGGATTCACCCGGTAACGGTGCCACACATGAGGACACAGCAGGACCATATCCCCCTTCGAGACTTCATATTTCCCGGCGATCTCCGACTCGAATTCAACCTTGCCCCCTTCCACAAACAGCACGGCGGAGTAGACATCTTGAAAGACCCGACCGCTGTCCCACGTGTATTCATAGCCCGTCGGATGGATGTCACGTTCAATGCCCGGGCCTTCAGTTTGGCGACCGGCCCCCGTGAGATACAGTCCCCAATCACGATCACGGGCGGTGATCGGAAAGTAACGGTAATAGTCGAAAGGGTTGCCTGAAAGCATGTCGCTTTCGCCGTTCAAATAAACAGAAATTGGGAGCCTCGGAGAGGCGTGGCTGAGCTCAAACGATCGAAATGACCCGCAGAGCGCGAAGCTGGCGTCTCGAGACGACCATCGAGCAGCGTGACTTCTTTAGCCTAATGCGGAAATTAACGACATGCAAGCTGGGAACAGAATGTGCTTATGGGACACGGGTCTCGGCCACCCGCAGAAGACCTATACACCGTGGAAGTACATTTCCCATGTGATGCAAATTATCAACGGTGAAATGAGCGAGTTGAGGCAGCGAATACTGTCGTGTCTTTGATGGACAGATGCCTAGAGCCGAAGCAGTCAATTGGAGTGTGTCGGTCCGGACCACAGCCACACTGCGTCGCATATGATCACCATTCAAGGACTTCTGGCGTCCTCGACAAACGGTGTCTCGGCATTGTCGAGCGGCACTGGCAGATTTACGGCGAAAAGCATGACCGCAAGTCTGATTTGTCTACCGACCTGCAACAGGCGACACAATCGGTAAAGTTGACCGAAAATCTGATGCCGAAAAGCAACGGAGGTCTAAAACTTTCCCGCCGTCGCCAACCCTCACGCTATGAAAACTACGGCAGCATCTCTGCGTCTCATAGCGGGGGTGGTATTTCCCATCGCGTGTGCCGTGCCTGCCGAGCCGAGTGCGAAACTTTAGATAGAACGTGAGCAGGAAAGTGCGAGCCCAGGAGATGATTACTCCGCTGCCGTTATTTCACCGCTGGATTCCCTTGTGTCTATTGATCTGGGGATTGACAGTAGGGCTCGGTCTGGCGCGCCTGAATGCCTATGGCAACACCCCGGGCCTCGCTGCACCGGCACATTCTAAGTGGCCCAGCAATACTCTGATTGAGCGCGGTGATGAGACTTCCACCTTATTGATGTTCATTCATCACCAATGTCCCTGCACCCGAGCGAGTCTGCGCGAGTTGGCCAGGATCACAGCGAGGCGCCCCCACAATCTGCGCGTGCAAGTCTGTGTTTTACAGCCTTGTGGAGAACGTGATATTCCATCTCGATCCAGTCTCTGGCAGGCTGCGTCACAGATACCCGGCGTCATCCTCACGCTGGATCCGGACGGACTCGAGGCGCAGAAATTCGGCGCATTGACCTCCGGGCATACTTTCCTGTACGCAAAAAATGGTGATTTGTTATTCAGTGGCGGAATTACAGCCGGCCGCGGGCACTCGGGCGACAACCGAGGACAAGCGGCGATCCTCGCCTTAACTGCTGATTCCTGTAATGTCGAGTTTTTGGATTCTCATTCCAGCGTGTTTGGTTGCCCGTTATTCGTTACCTCTCGTCCCTGAAATCGGTCTGCCCTTTGTGGACTGATTCAGTGTACGACCAGGAGAGTGTCTGTCATGCAGTCTCGATCTGAAATCCTGTTTCAAGAACACCAACAGCGTGTGTACAGGCAAACCGACCGCTTGTTCGCGGGTCTGCTGTTGCTCGAGTACATCGCGGGCTTTATCGCGGCACGGGTCATTTCGCCGTGGAGTTGGAATGGGACGCTGCCTTATACCCATCCCCACGTCTGGGCGGCGCTGATTCTGGGAGCGGCGATTGTCTCACTGCCGATCTTTCTGGCGATCCGCTGCCCGGGGAAGATGATTACCCGACAAGTCATTGCGGTGGCACAGATGCTGGAGTCTGCCCTGCTGATTCATCTCTCCGGCGGTCGCATCGAGACTCATTTTCACGTTTTTGGCTCACTGGCATTTCTCGCCTTCTATCGCGACTGGCGCGTCATCGTCACCGCAGCGGCCATCGCAGCCTGTGATCACGTTCTGCGCGGTATGGTCTGGCCGCAGTCGATTTACGGAGTGGCCACGGTCAATCCCTGGCGCTGGTTGGAACATACCGGCTGGGTCGTCTTCGAATGCATCTTCCTGATTCGATCCTGCCAGCTCAGTAATAGTGAAATGCACGGCATCGCCGAACGACAGGCACAGTTGGAAACCTGGTCCGAACGTGTCGAATCCGAAGTCGTCCAACGAACTCGTGAGCTGGAAGTTCGCAATACGGAGCTCCAGGCAACGCAAGTCCGCGCCGAAGCGGCCGCGCAGGCTAAGAGCGAATTCCTGGCCAACATGAGTCACGAGATACGCACGCCCATGAACGGCATCATTGGCATGACCGAACTGGCACTCAACACGCCGCTGATCCCCGAGCAACGCGACTACCTGGAGACGGTTCGCAATTCAGCCGACTCCTTACTGCGCATCATCAACGACATTCTGGATTTTTCCAAAGTCGAAGCGGGCATGGTCGAACTCGATCTTCTCCCGTTTTCACTTCGAGAGCATCTGGGTGATACCCTGAAAACCATGGGGGTCCGCGCCGACGAGAAGCAACTCGAACTCGCTTGGCAGGCGGCGGCCAATGTCCCCGAGTTTGTCATTGGAGACCCCGGTCGAATCCGTCAAATTCTGGTCAATTTGACCGGCAACGCAATCAAGTTTACGCAGGCTGGTGAAATCATCGTGCGGGTGATGGTAGACGGCGAAAGCCGCGACTCGGCAGTGCTGCACTTTACTGTCAGCGACACCGGGATCGGGATTCCCGAAGACAAGCGAGATACGATCTTCGAAGCATTCACGCAGGCAGATGCCTCGACCACGCGCAACTATGGCGGGACTGGTTTGGGCCTGTCGATTTCATCCCAGTTGGTGCAATTGATGGGTGGTCAGATCTGGGTCGAAAGTCTTGTCGGCAAGGGGAGTACATTCCACTTCACTTTGAAACTGGGCGTCGCCGCAGAACTGGCCAAGGCTCCGGCACCGATCGATATTGAATGCCTGCGAAATGTTCCGGTGCTGGTCGTTGACGACAATGCGACCAACCGTCAAATCCTGTTTGAAGTGTTGCGACAATGGCAGATGAAGCCGGTCTTGGTGGCCAGCGGGCGTGACGCCATCGTCGAAATGCAACGCGCCAAACATGCCGGCGAGTCCTTCCCACTGGTATTGACTGACTGTCACATGCCAGAGATGGATGGATTTACTCTGTCCGAGCTCATTCATGCTGACCCCGAACTGTCCGGAGCCACGATCATGATGTTAACTTCAGGAGTGCGCAAGGGGGCCCATGAACGCTGTCGCGAATTGGGCATTCAGGCGACTCTGTTAAAACCGATCAAGCAGTCAGAACTCAAGTTGGCGATTGTCAATGCTCTGGCCGGCCTGACTCGTTCGGACGTTCCCGTTCAACAGGAGTCATCGCTGTTCGCAGAGGACCGTGGCGGAAATCATCGTGTCTTGAAGATCCTGTTGGCGGAAGATAATCCGGTCAATCAAAAGGTCGTCCTGCGAACGCTCGAGAAGCGGGGACACCAGATTCAACTGGCGGTCAATGGTCGCATCGCCGTGGAGGCCTCGGCAGTGGATGAGTTCGATGTGATTCTTATGGATGTGCAGATGCCGGAAATGGACGGCCTCACTGCTACTCGGACGATTCGATTGCGTGAGCAAGAAACCGGCGGCCGTCACATCCCCATCATCGCGATGACCGCCCACGCCATGAAGGGCGACCAGGAACGGTGCCTCGGGGCAGGAATGGACGACTATCTGACGAAGCCGATCAAATTCAGCGATCTGTTTGACTTGTTGGAAAAGTGGAGCGCCCTAGCGGCTCCGCAGCCCTCCGTTGAATCGGTTCCGACGCCTGTTCCATCGAGTATGTTCAATGAGTCCGTGGCTTTGGAAATGGTCGCGGGAGATGCCACGACATTGCAGGAAATTGCTGACCTGTTTCTGCAGGATTGCCCATCGCTCATCTCACAGATCTCCCAGGCAATCACCGCGGAAGACTCTGCCACACTGGTGTCCTCGGCCCACTTGCTGAAAGGCTCAGCCGGATACTTCGGAAGTTCGGTGGCGGCTGAATCAGCAGCCAAACTCGAGCAACTCGGCCGCGCTGAAGAATTTACACCGGCTGCCGACGTCTATGCCGAACTGGAGCAGCAGGTATCTCAATTGACTACGGAGTTGGCGGAATTTCTGAACCGCAGTACGCCTGCAGTCGCTGAAATGCCGGAAGAGCCGTGTCCAGTCACTTGATAAATTTGTGCCGTACAGTGGGCAGGACTCCCAGCCGTCATTATTCAGTTGTTGTGACTGGCCGGAAGCCTATCACACGGTATCCTGGAAAGTGCAGCCCTTAACAAAGGGATTCACGGTGAGCTAGAATCACGACCTGATTCGCTCGCCGTGCCGCACTCCGGGAGTCGCTGATATGTGGACCTTGGGACGCATCTGGATCTATCCGATCAAGTCGCTACCAGGCGTTGAGGTCGCTCGATCATTGTTGTTGCCTGCGGGCAACCTGCAGCATGATCGCGAGTTCGCGCTAGTGGATGATGACGGTCAGGTTATGAACGCCAAGCGGACCCCGGAAATCCACCGCATCCGCGCGAACTGGGATCTGGTGAACTGGTCGGTCTCACTGGCGGAAATGTCTGCGGTCACGGGTGAGTTATCAATTGAGTCACGCTATCACCTCGACCATGATCGGCTAGCCCTTACGGACTGGTTCAGTTCGTTCTTTGAGATGCCACTGACCCTGGTTCAGCAGCCTGCTGGCGGATTCCCGGACGATACCGATTCACCCGGCCCCACGGTGGTCAGTACGGCATCCCTGCAGACCGTGGCGAATTGGTTTCCCGAGCTGAATTCCGAGGAGATCCGGCACCGTTTCCGAGCGAACCTGGAGCTCGATGGGGGCGAGCCGTTTGGCGAAGATCAACTGGTACCCGGCACCGGGCAGACTCTTCCGTTTCAGATTGGCGAGGCGACTCTATTTGGAACGAATCCGTGCCAGCGCTGCGTCGTTCCTACTCGATCACCTGAGACCGGCGCCGTGTTATCCGGCTTTCAAAAGCGCTTTGCAAACCGCCGTGAGGCCGAGTTTTCGTCGTTGAGCAATCGCGCGCGATTCGATCATTTTTATCGCCTGTCGGTGAATACGAAGGTGCAGCATACGCAGTCGCAACTGATCCGCGTCGGAGATACAGTGAAAGTCACTCCTGTTCCGACGTAGCTACCTTGATCGCAACATCCCATTCAAATCGCAGATCACGTTTTTCCCCCAAGAGGTCCCCACCTTGAGACTCGCTGCTAAATACCAGTCGACACACCTGTCACTGAGCTGGCTGATCCTGATCGCGGCCTTCGTGCTGGGGGCCACGACGTCCGGTCTGGCACAAGCCCCGATGGCCAAGCCGCTCACTCCCGAGCAACGGCAACAACTGGACGCCGGCTGGCAAACGCTGCAAGCTGCGCTCAAGTCGTTGGGAGGGCAAACGCCACAATTGGTGGCCGATGCTGCCGTGTACGCGAAAGGCGTGGAATGGGCTCTGCGTTATGATCGCGACTTCACTCCGGCCGACATTGCGCTACTGGAAAAATCACTGGCCCGCGGCCAGGAACGAGTTGTCGCCATCGCCAATCAGAAGCCCGCCTGGCTGAGTCGACAGGGGAAGATGACAGTCGGGTATGTCTCCGCAGTGGACGGCTCGGTGCAGCCTTATGGCCTGATCGTGCCGAAGAGTCATGACGCCAATAAGCCAATCCGGCTCGACGTTGTCCTGCACGGCAGCACGCGTCCCGTCGGCCTGAGTGAACTTCGATTCATGGCTCGCTTCGATACCGGAGACGCCCCTGATACGATGGCTCCCGATCAGGCCTTTATCGAACTGCATCCCTTGGGGCGCGTTGAAAATTGTTACCGTTGGGCCGGTGAGACCGACGTTTTCGAAGCAATCGAGGATGTTTGTCGACGCTATCGCATCGATCGCGACCGGATTGTGTTGCGCGGGATGTCGATGGGAGCGTCCGGCACGTGGCACCTGGGATTGAAGCATCCCGACCGCTTTGTGGCCTTGGGGCCGTATTGTGGTTACGTCGACACACACCAGTTCTCGCTGACACCGCTCCCGAATTTCGTGAAGCTGGGGCTCCTGCCCGATCAACAAGAACTCGGCCTGCATATGCTCGATTCTATCGATTATGCGGCGAACGCGGGAATCGTACCTGCCATTGCCTGTATGGGCGAGAAGGATATCTTCTTCGATGCTCACGTTCTGATGGGGAACGCGATGGAGCGAGAGGGCTTGAAGATGGTCAACTTGATTTCGCCGGGGACGGGACACGTGATCGACCCTGTCACCCACGCCGAACAAATGCGCCGCATCGCTGAGTACTCTGCGAAGGGACTAAATCACAGCCCGCTGGAATTGAAGTTTGTGACGTGGACTTTGAAGTATGGCAAGGCTCATTGGCTGCAAGTGCAAGGCCTTGAAAAGCATTATGCCCGGGCTGAAGTGCAAACCCGCATTCACGATGACGTGCTGGAATTGGTTGTGCTCAACAATGTGACACGCCTCAAGATTGAAACTGGGCGTTTGCGAGGTCGGGTTAAAGCCATCCGATTTAGAAATGATCGATCAATGCCGATAGACGTGCCGCTCGTGGAGAATTTCGCGGACGCTGATTTTGTCGTGGTGACGAAAGGCACGATGGAATTACCTGGAGTTGATGGTCTCACGAGAAAAATGACCCAGGCACTGTGGACTGAAGGGACGGCACCCAAACTGAGTGGCAAGCGGCCCGGATTGCAAGGACCGATTGATGATGCCTTTACGGCTCCCTTCTTGTGCATCAGGGGAACAGGGACCGCTTGGAATCCTGCGGTGAAAGCGTATAGCGATGCCAGCCTGGCGCGATTCAGTGAAGAATGGCATCATTACATGCGAGGTGCGTTGCCCATCAAGGACGACACCGCGGTAACCGAAGACGACCTGCGAACCAAGAATCTCATTCTATTTGGAGATCCCGGCAGCAACTCATGGATCGCCAAATGTCTGCCGGAACTGCCTGTTTCGTGGACAAAAGAGACATTGAAGTGGGGCGACCAGTCCTACCCTGCCAGCGATCATCTGCCGGCATTCATTGCTCCCAATCCTTTGCCGGCGGGGGCGGGCCGCTATGTGGTGATCAACAGCGGACATACCTTCCGCGGCATCGATTTCGCCACGATTAACTATCTGCTGTTTCCTCGCTGGGGAGACTGGTCGGTCTTGCAGATCGATCCGAACCGAGTCGCGACCGAGCCTGTTACAGAGACTGTCCTGAAGTCTGGATTCTTCAACGAAGAGTGGAGGCTACCGTAGGATAGGCATCCTGCCTGTCCGTCAAAAACCCAAGTCAAGTCGAACAGTTGCAGCGAGGTGTCATACACTCGTAGCCAAGCCGCGCGGACCATGATTTTATAGTTAAGTTGATTTTCCTGGACGGACAGGCAGGATGCCTATCCTACGAAACGCCATCACCTGCGAGGCCGCCCAATGAGAACATGCCTGATCATCTTTCTGACTCTCGCAACTGGCGCCCTCCAAGCCCAGGACGCCGGATATCAGAAGGAAGTCAAAGTCCGCCAGGCCACGCGCCTGGACTGGATCTTCGCCATGTCGAATCAAAGTCTCCGCGAGGCCCCCGCGGATTGGCTCGAGGGCTATGATTCCACTCAACAGCGCTACGAACTGTATGTTCCACAGACTGCGAAGGCGGCGCGTAAGCCAGCTGCCAAGTCGACTGCCAAATCGAAGAAAGGGCAAGCTAAGGCGAATGACGGACTGCCATTAATTCTGTTCATTTCTGCGGGAGAGCAACCCGCGGGGTGGGGGCAGCTACAGGCTCTCTGTGAGCAGCAGGGCATCGCATTTGCCAGTCCCTATGACGCGGGCAACAACACACCCATGCCGAGGCGGGTCCGTATCGTGCTGGATGTTCTGGACGACATCCGACAGCGGCAGGCAATTGATCCTGATCGAACATACCTCGCGGGATTTTTGGGTGGTGGCCGTACTGCATGCAGTATTGCCTTCGCGTTGCCCGAATTGTTTGGCGGGGTGATTCCTGTCTGTGCCGGCGGTGATCTGCGCGAGGAGACCTGGTTACGGCATCGGGTGATGGATCGGCTCAGCGTGGCCATGATCACCGGGACCGGCGATTTCAATCTCAGCGAAGTGTCACGCTTTCGTGGCCCGATGTTGACTGATATGGGGGTGCGGACCCAGGTCACAATCGTGGACAAGATGGGACACGGCATCCCTGATTCCAAGACGTTTGCCAAGGTGCTCGAATGGCTCGATGCCGGAGCGGCCGATCGTCACAAACTGGCCGTCACAAGTCCTGCCAGCCGCATTGCCGGGGATGTTGCTCCCACGCGCGAGCAATCGGCCAAGTTGTTGTTTACTGAAGGTCAGTCGCAACTCAAGAAACCACAGACGCAGTATGCCGGATTGATGTCGCTACAGGGGACGATGAAACGTTGGCCAGACCTTCCCGAGGCCGACGAGGCCAAAAAAATCCTGCTCGAGTATGAGGCGAAGGCCGAACATCCCTGGGAAGCTGACGATGTCGCCGAGCAACGCAAATTCCTGATCGCGCGAGCTCGGGCTCTCAGCGACTATGCCACCGGCGATCTACCCGAGCAATACGCGAAACAGCGTTCGGCGATGCTGGAAGCCGCGATCAATCTGTGGATGATGGTGGTGCAGGACGGTCAGGATGCGAAAGCGGTCGCGGACGGCGAGAAACGGCTACCGGACTTGAAGCAGCGTCTGGAAAAGGAGTCCGGCGCCAAATGCTCGTAGGATGGGCACTCTTGCCCGTCTGCATTGGATTCCCAACGAAGAGACGGGCAAGAGTGCCCATCCGGCGATCGTCGCAAATTATTGACCGCAAGAGCCGCAGGCCAGCTTTTCCAGCGCCGGAAAATGTACGGCCGCCAGCTCGTTGTTGATCACTTCACGATAGTGCTGCAAGCGCTTCTGAGTATCATCCAGCGATCCGCCAAATGAACGCGAAGCGTCCAGATAGACGAGCGGCACGGGGAATTCCGTGATCCTCAGACCTTGTGCGACCGCCTGCACCCACACTTGCAATGGCATCGCATACCCGAGGTTCGTGACATTCAACAAGGCCAACGCGGGGACGCGATAAGCCTTGAATCCGCAGAAGGTATCAGTCAGTTGCAGGCCCAAGTGCTCATTCAGCAGTCGCGTGATCTCCATGTTGACCCGGCGACGATCTGCGGGGGGAATACTGTCACCATCAAACTGCTGCAGATAGCGGCTGCCTGAGACAATGTCCCATTCCTCGCCCCCTTCGGGGAAAACGGCGGCGGCCATGGCCGGAATCAATTCGGGCTGGTGCTGGCCATCGCAATCAATCGTGACCAGGACGTCGTACCCATGTTCCAGAGCAAACTGGAACGCTGTCCGTAACGCGGCTCCGTAGCCTTGATTCTTCGGATGAGTCACAACATGAATGCCCGGTTCCTGCGCCAGCACGTCCGCTGTGCCGTCTGATGAACCATCATTCACGACCAGAATGTCGGGGCTGTAACGCCGAACTTGCTCGAGAACCCCGTGGACATGTGCCGCTTCGTTGTAAACGGGCAAGGCGGTCAACAGACGTAAGGCCATCAGCCTGCTCCAGTTAATGAGGGCTCGTGATTGCGCTCGGCAATAGAGTCGAGCAACGACTGATTCTAGGAGCTGAAGGGATGAAGTCAACCGGCGACGATTGTACCGACAGCGAGCAGGTTCCGGTTTCGGCACTCAAATGACCGCTTCAAACACTTGCCAACACGCCATTTAGACAGAACACGCGACTTTTATCCGAGAGCGGGCCAAGCCAACTGGAGAGTTTTTCAACTGATGCCGAAGTCCATCCCCGCAATCTGCAGTGCATACCGGTTATGATAGTCGCCGATACTCTTTTGGGATGCGGCAAGGTCCTGTCGGTCGATAGACTGATACTAGCGAAACAGTCCAGATTTCCGTCCGTTATGTCCTTTTGAACCCAACGAACATCAACGACCGCGGCCCCGACTGAATATGCCACGTGACTGTTGGAACGATCTGCTGAATTGGCTGGCACCGCATGTTGTTATACGTCGGCCGCGCACGACGCGCGTCAATTCGGTGCGGCGCAAATTTGCCTCGGTGATCGAAGACTTCGAACCCCGCATCGTTCCTGCGGCATTGTGTGACCTGGCCCCGGCGCTTGTTCAAGGTCCTGTTGCTGCGGCACCGGGAGACCGAATCACGGTCAACATCGAGATCAATAACCTCGGCGCGGTGGCCTCACCCAAGTTCCAGGTGGAAATCCGACTCAGTCTAGATGGCATTATCGACAGCCAGGATCAGTTGTTGGTGACGGTCGGTCGTCGAAAGATCTCCGTCGGCGACAATGCTCAATGGAGCCAGCGGCTCAAGTTGCCCGAAAACCTGCCGGCCGGAACTTATCACATCGGCGTGGTTGTCGATCCCGGAAATCAAGTTCCAGAACAGAACGAAATCAACAACTCGTTGGCGGACACTGGAACCATTGCGGTCTTTCGCGATGCCTTGACCGGACGGGTGAAGTACCAGAAGGGAACCCAGCCGGTCGAGATTCATGCGCTGGGGGATGGACTCGCACCAATCAATCCCGACATCACCACGTGGATCGTGATTCATGGGCGGAATGAATCCTCGACCAGCCCTGATTTGGTGGCGCTGGCCCAGCAGATCGATCAATATCAGCCGGGAGATCAAGTCCTCGTCCTGGATTGGAAGAAGGCGGCTGCGAGTGGCGAGTTGGGCGGACAAGGGGAAAACTACATTCGCCCAGTGGCCGCGTGGGCCGCACAGGCATTGACTGACTATGGTTTTACCGGTCCACATCTGAACCTGGTCGGATACAGTTGGGGGGCCGAAGTCGCGGCTGAAATGTCGGAAGACCTCGGCGACGTGAATTCCATTCTGGCAATCGACCCAGCTCGAGACTATCCCGGCGGCAGCTACAATCCCGACGCGCATGGTGAAGTCGATTTTCAGGCTCACGCAGATCATTCGTGGGCCTTCTTCGCGACCTCGAGTTTCCCCTTCGGGTCGCCAATCCCAGCCAGCACCGCCGAGAACGCCATCGTGCTGACCGGCAGTGATCACTTCGGCATTGTGAGCGTCGTCACGAGCGTTTTGGCCCTGCCCGACAACAACCCCATCGCAGCAGATTTTTCAGTGGCGGCGTTACTGACGGCGTTGCCACTTCCCACATGGCAACCGGACAGTTACTCGCCGATCGGCAGCTTGGATCTGGTCAACGGCGTGTTCGATGCCGAACTCGTCGCGACTGTCAACGGTAAGTCGGTCTCGGCGCTGCGGTACTTCGATGGAAGCGAAGAGCGAACGATTTCGGCGTAGAGGGTTCTTTGTGATCGTAAGATGGGCACTCCTGCCCGTCCTTTTTTGAGAGAGAGGGATCTTCAGGAGACGGGCAAGAGTGCCCATCTTACGGCAAGGCGCCCCACCTCTCAAACGATATCAGTCCTTTAGGAACGCCGCCCTCAGCTCATCTATCACGCTGTCCGACATCGGCGAGACGAGGCCAATCGGGCGACTGTTGATAATCGCTTCCGCAGTAGTCTCGAGGACTTCCAGGCGATCAAAAGTATCCAGGATACTGGTGCCGACAACCAGCACGCCGTCGTTATCCAGCAGTGCAGCCGGTGTTTTCGGCGACACGAAATCAGCAATGTGGCCTCCTGCCTGATATTGGACGCCGGCCGGAACTCGCACGACGTCACGCAGGAAAATATAGCTCTCCGGAATCGTCCGCGCATCCAGTGCGACGTTGGTCACGCTGAAGGCCGTGGCATTGACCGGATGAGCAAACACAATCGCCCGCACGCCGGGATGCCGTCGATAAATTGCCTGATGAGCCAGCGTGGCTCGGCTGGGCCGGTGCCCCGCTTCGCACGTCTCGCCGCGGACGAGTACGATGTCGTCGATATCCAGGTCCGAGCGATCGCGTTGCGACGGCGTGATCAGGAATGAGTCGTCATCCAGCCGTGCGGAAAAGCTGCCCTCCGTGCTGATGAGCAGGCGCTGGCGATATCCACGCCGCACGAACTCGCACAATTGACGCCGCAATTCCTTCTCACCGCTCGTCGATGTGGCCTCCACCGGCAGCAGGTCAATCTTGCGCCGATCGGCTTGTGCGAGTTGTTCGTCATTCAAATAGCGAACCTCACCCAACAGCCGGGCCTTGATGATTGTCTTGGCGGAGAATTCGAGTGTCTCGAAGCGTTGATAAGCGTGCGACAACGATTCCCCACCCACGACGACGCCGTGGTTTTCCAGAATCACGCAGTGCCAGCCAGCTTGAAAGGATTCTGCGATATGTGCTGCGAGGCGTTCGCTGCCCGGCAGGGCGTACGGTGCAAATCCGACTTCGCCACAGACCGATCGAGCCTGATGAAACAGGCGCGTGTTCGGCAATTGCCGGCTGATGCTGAAGGCGACCAAGGCGACAGGGTGAGCATGCACGATGGCCTTGATGTCGGGCCGCGCATTGTAGATCGCACGATGAAAGGGAAACTCCGACGAGGGGCGATGAAGACCATCCACGGTGCCGTCCGCGGCGACTCGCACGATGTCCTGTCGCGTCAATGATCCCTTGTCGATGCGGGCAGGCGTGATCCAGATGTCGCCGTTGTCTTCCCGAATCGACAGGTTGCCTCCGGAGGTCGTTGTCATGCGATAGTGATAGATTCGCTCCATCGTGCGCATGATTTCGTCCCGAGGATGGAGGAGTTGGCGGTGGCGACTCATTGGGGGAACTCATTGGTGTCGGGGGGACCGGACAAGATCAGCGAACGCAACTCAATTATCGGTCGTTGCTCGCGGAAGTCCAATCGCTGATACCGTGGGATAGGCTTCCAGCCTGTCATTCTTGAACTTCGGTGAGACCCTGGAGTCTTATCCTACGGAATGATGACAGGTTGGAAGCTTATCCCACTAGTCTAATGTCCGGCGATAGCGAAACACGGCAATCGTCAGCACGACCACTCCGAACAGTGCGATTTGCCACAATTGGCGAAGGACATCGTCAATGCCATTTCCCTTCAACAAGATGCCGCGCACCAGTCGCAAGAAATGTGTTAGAGGCAGGATTTCCCCAAGCGCCTGGGCCCAATTCGGCATGCCGCGGAAGGGGAACATGAACCCGGATAGCAGGATCGATGGCAAGAAGAAAAACAGCGTCATTTGCATTGCTTGCCGCTGGTTCTGAGCCAGTGTCGAGAAGGTCACCCCTACGGCGAGGGACGCCGCAATGAAGACCAGCGTCACACCCATCAGCAACCACAGGCTGCCGACCATCGGAACGTGAAACAGAAAATGCGATGCGGCGAGGATCAGCCCCATCTGAATGTAACCGACAAGGATATAGGGCAGAATCTTGCCGATCATGACTTCCAACGGTCGCGTCGGCATTGACAGCAGGTTTTCCATCGTCCCGCTTTCCCGCTCGCGCGTGATGGCCAGTGCCGTGATCATCACCATGGTCATCGTCAGCACGACACCCAGCAGACCGGGGACGATCGTGTAGTGGGTAATGGCTTCCGGGTTATATTTGGCGTGAATCCGTAAATCGATGGGACTGTCTGTCGAGGCCAGGTAGTCCAATGGCCCCTTGGCGTCATTCTGCAACGCCGCATTCAGAATGGATGGCAACGCTCCAAGCGGCCCGCCGGTCGCACCGGGATCGGTCGCATCCGCTTCTACCAACAACGTGGGCCGGTCACCCCGCAGCAGATCGCGGGTGAAGTGTTCGGGGATGCTGATCATAAACTGCACTTCACCCCGAGCGAGCGCCGCCTGAGCTTCCGCCTCGGTAGGGACTTGTCGCACGAACTGGAAGTAGGTGCTGTTCCGCAGGGCACTCAGGATGGCCCGTCCTTGAGGACCGTGGTCTGCCACAACAATGGCTGCCGACAGATGTCGCGGATCGGAATTGATCGCATAACTGAATAAGATCAACTGAATGAGCGGAATGCCGATCATCATCGCAAACGTCACGCGATCACGCCGCATTTGAATGAACTCTTTGACGACAATCGCCCACAATCGAGCAAACGAAAACCCATGAGGATTTTTCATTGGGATGAGGTCTCCCGGGGTTTTTCCATCAGATGAATGAAGACGTCTTCCAAGCCGGACGGGACCTGGTTCCAGTGATATTGTGCGGTGCGAAAGGGAGCAATCGCCTGCTCCAATGCGGCCTGATCGGGACCACTGATGTGCAAGATACTGCCGAAGGGAACAGCCTGTTCGACTCCCGGCAAGGCCTGCAGCTTTTCGGCGAGCTGCAGAAGATCCGGACCATCTACCGCCCATGTCGTGAGATGACTTTGTTCGACGACCTCCGCCACGGAGCCGTACGTCAGCAGCTTACCGTTCGCAATGAACGCCAATCGATGACAGCGTTCGGCTTCATCCATGTAATGAGTGGCGATGAGAAACGTCAGTCCCTGACCGGCCAGTTCATGGATTTCCTTCCAGAAGTCACGCCGAGCGATGGGATCCACGCCGGCCGTCGGCTCGTCCAGCAGCAACAGTTGAGGCTCATGAATCAGGCAGGCCGCCAAGGCGAGCCGCTGCTTCCAGCCACCGGACAGTTCGCCTGCCAATTGATCCTTGCGAGCACTCAGCCCCAGACGGTCCAGGCTCTGTCGGACCGTGTCGCGTCGATTTTTGATGGAATACATCCGCGCGACGAAATCGAGATTCTCCTCGATCGTGAGGTCCTCCCAGAAACTGAATTTCTGGGTCATATAGCCGACCTGTCGTTTGATCGTGTCGCTATCCTTGATGACATCATGCCCCAGGCATTGGCCGCTCCCTTCGTCAGCACGCAGCAGTCCGCACAGCATCCGAATGAACGTAGTCTTACCGCTGCCGTTGGGGCCGAGAAATCCGCAGACTTCCCCCTTCCGGACCTGCAAATCAACGTGATCGACGGCCGTATGCTTACCAAACCGCTTGGTCATGCCCTTCACATCGATCGCGAATTCGTCAGCCATTCGTGGACTCTTTCGAGGGGTTAGTCATAGTCATTTCCCCAATGGCTTCCAGCTCACATCCACGGGTTGCCCCGGGTGCAATTTCGCTGCGACATCGGGGGCAAACACAATCTCAATCATAAAGACCAGTTTGTTACGGCTTTCCTGGCTATAAATCACGGGCGGAGTGAATTCGGCTCGTGGCGAGATATAGCTGATTTTTCCGTTGAACGGTTGTGCGACACCATCCACGGTGACGCGAACCGCATCCCCGTGATGCAGTGCCGCGATCTCGGTTTGCGGCACAAATGCTCGGGCCTTGATATTCCGAGGAGGCAGAAGAATAACAACCGGCCGCCCCGCTGCGACCCATTCGCCTTCGCGAAACAGGGTGTCAAAGACCAGACCGGCTTGCAGTGCGGTCTGCTCCTTTTGAGAGGCATCCCATTCGGCCTTCGCCAAGGACGCTTCCAGGGCACGGATGTCGTCGCGAGCAGCGGCGATCTGATCGGGACGGGCACCGAGCTTGGCAGTATTTAGCTCGGCTTCCAACTGAGTCACCCGTTGGCGGTCCTGATCTCGGGTTGCCCGGGCTTGTTCGTATTCCTGCTTCGAAGTCGCCTTGGACTTCAGCAGCTTTTCCATCCGATCATATTCAGGCTCGGAAAACTGTAATGCGGCCTTGGCCTGCGCGAGCTGGGCTTCGATAGACGCGATCTCCGAGGGACGCTTGCCTTTGTTCAAATCCTCGAGAGTATCGCGAGACTGTTGCACTCGTCGCTCGGCCGTGTCCCGTAAGGCGGTCTCGGAAGTGCTTTCGAGACTAAACAGTAATTGATCGGCATGGACTTGATCGCCACGCTGGACGGCCAGCGTCATCAACTTTCCGGCCAGTGGCGACGCGATGTAGACAAACTCACCTTCCACGTAACCCTGTACGCGTCCAGTGTCTGTCGGGGCGCAACCGATCAGCAGGCCTGCGACTGACAGCGCCAAAAGCACATGCGAGCGATCGAGAAGCAATGGTCGACCGATCATGGAGTCCTACCTTTCATGGTCAAAACGCCCTGCAGGACAACAGTAATGATCGCGGAAAAGCCTGTTGTGGGAGTCAGACCGAATTCAGCCAGTGACGGTGGATTGACGATGGCCTGCGTTGCGGCGAGAAGCATCGCAATGATCACCTCGACGGGGACATCCTTCCGGATCATCCCGCGTTTGCGTCCCTCGGTGAACAGTGTTCCAAAGTAACGTTGAATCAATTGGCGACGGCGGTTCTCGACAAGTTGAAACAGTTCGGGAGACGCCCGCTGCATGTCACGGACAAATGACGGCTGGAGTTCACTGGTGTGCTTTTGCAGGCACGCCAGCATCTGATGTAACGCAGTCAGAAAGTCAGTCGAACAGCCCGCGGTAATGCTCTGCAGTTCGGTCTCGGCGCCCTCGAACTTGTCGTTCAGCACGGCTTCGACCAAGGCCACTTTCGTAAGGAAATGAGCATAGAGGGTCTTCTTGCTCATCCCCAATTCGGCTGCCAGATCGGACATGGTGACACCCCGAAACCCATGGCTCAAGAAGTGCCGGCGGGCCTCGGACACGATCCGATGCCGGACCAGATCGGTCTGGATTGCGTCCGGATGTGGGTGAGTTCGTGTCATGGAAGGCTCCGAGTCATTCCTATGGAAACCATTCTAGTATATCTGGTTTCCACCGGGAGCGACAAGAGCGCGTTGTAAATCCAGGGGCGTAGGATGGGCACTCCTGCCCGTCTCCTTTGCGATTGCGGCCAGAAAATCGATTCAGAAATGAGGCGGCGGACGGGAGTGTCCATCCTACGGACATAGAACGGTGACTGCCTTAGGCTCGCTGGACGCCTCGTGCTGGCGCACTTGGCTTGGACGTTTCGATCGCGGAGCGATCAACGACTCTCTAGCGTAATAGTTGAATCGCGCGCTGGATGTAGAGCCAGCCGCTGTAGACTGTGATGATGACCGCGGACCAGAGAAGGATGTCGCGTGTCAGGAGGAAGCCGCTCCATTGGAATGCCGTGCTGATGGAGAGCAAGCTGGCGATGAGAGCTACCGATTGCAGGACCATTTTCAGCTTGCCGACCATGTTGGCTGAAAAGTCTTTGCCGTGTTGCTCGAGGAAACTGCGGATGCCAGTGACCAGGAGTTCTCGCGCCAGAACGATTACGACCATCGCGGCGTTGACGCCCGAAGCGGGGGCCCGTTCCAGCAGGAAGATGAAGGTTCCTAACACGATCACCTTATCGGCGAAGGGATCGAGGATCCGGCCGAGTTGCGTGACGAGGTTGTATTTGCGTGCCAGATAGCCGTCCACCGCATCCGTGAAGACGGCAATGGCAAACAGGATTGCCGCCGCGATTCCGCAGCTTTCGCCCTTCCAGAGGCTGATTAAGGCGAACAGCACGACCGACAGGACCAGCCGTGAGATCGTGATAATGTTCGGCGCGTTGACCCAGTTTTCCTGAGGCACTGCGGGGTTGGCAAGAGCAGTCGCGGGGGCCGGTTGCTGAGTCACGGGAGGCCTCGTAAAGTCGCAGGATAATAGAGAGTGAGGCTCCCGCCGAACTGTAGCCTGACTCTCCGAGTCGGGTATTCCTCAACTTAATGCTCCAATGCTCCCGACTCAGAGAGTCAGGCTACAGTAGGTCGGCGGCCATGTACCATCATCATTCTTCCGGTTCGGCCAGCGATCCGATCCAGTCATAATCTTGCCGGGATTCGAGGACTACCGGGACCTTGTCGCCTACCTTGATACCACTACCCGTCACGATCACATTGGCATCAATTTCAGGAGCATCTGCATAGCAACGACCAAGCCAGGTATCACCTTCGATGTGCTCGTCGATCATCACATCCAACTCGTATCCGACCATCGAATCCGCAAATTCGAATGCGATGTCTTGCTGGAGAGCCATCAGTTCGTCGCGACGGGCATCCTTAACCTCTTGCGGCAAGTGTCCGTCGAGCTTCACGGCGGGCGTGCCCGGTTCGATGGAATAGGTAAACGTCCCCATTCGCTGGAACTCGGTCTCGGCGACGAAGTCTCGCAGTTCCTCAAACTGAGCGTCGGTCTCTCCTGGGAATCCGACGACGAACGTGGTTCGCATGACAAGGTTGGGGATCCGATC
Organism: Planctomycetaceae bacterium; assembly: GCA_028291605.1. GTDB lineage: Bacteria > Planctomycetota > Planctomycetia > Planctomycetales > Planctomycetaceae > JAKFVC01. The sequence goes on from JAQGHS010000258.1 coordinate 18,817, forward strand.
ACGCAGCTTGTTGACGAGTTCAATCGTCTGGGCCGCATTGACCCGGCGCTGCATGCGTTTCAATACCTGATCGTTGATGTGTTGCAGCGGCATGTCGAGATATGGGATGATGCGCGACGAATTGGCAATCGTGTCGATCAATTGATCACTGAAGTTGATCGGATACAGATACATCAGTCGCAGCCAGTCGAGACCCTCGACCTTTTCGAGTTCCTTCAGCAACTGGACGAGTCGAACTTCGCCGTACAGATCCATGCCGTAGTAGGTCGTATCCTGGGCCACCAGGATCAATTCCTTGACGCCGTCGGCAACCAGCTCCTTGGCCTCTTCGACGACCATTTCGATCGGTTTTGTAATGTGCTTGCCGCGCATCGACGGGATCGAGCAGAACGTGCAGGTACGGTCGCAGCCTTCGGAAATCTTCAGGTAGGCATAATGCTCGGGGGTCAACCGCAATCGTCCGCGGTCGTCTGCGGCCTTGATCGGTGCGGGACGGAAGAGTTCACGTTGTTCGCGGCGATTGCCCACCATGCGGTCGGCGACACGGTTGATTTCATCGCGGCCAAAGACGCCGACGATATGATCGATTTCGGGAAGCTCACCCAGCAAGGCGGGGCCGAGCAACTGCGGCAGACAGCCGGCGACGATCACGCCTTTCGTCTTACCCTGCTTCTTCAACGTCAACATCTCGCGGATGACGTCTTTGGACTCTTGCCGCGAACTCTCGATGAAGCCACAGGTGTTGACGATCACAAAGTCCGCGCCGTCTGGGTTGGACACCAGAGCGTAGTTATCCAGAGCCAACGTACCCAGCATCTTCTCGCTATCGACGAGATTCTTGGGACACCCCAGTGTGATGAAGGCGTAGGTGCCCTTGGTATGTAACGACAGGTCTAAGGGCGGTGTCGGAGAGGGATCAACAATCGGCAAAATGTTCATCGGCAATTTCTGGAATTGTGTTAACTGAGCTTCAGTCGTTTGCTAAATGTCGCGCTAAATTTTGCCCAGCAAGAATTTCGTTAGTTCGCGATTTCGCTGGCCACTTCATTCAAACAGTCGCTGCACCGGGACCTCAAATCCCGGCAATACATCGGGAATGCTTAGCAAGTCGGTCGCATTCAAAATCATGGTTTCTCGGTTCGCCGAGTAGAGGTGCACCCGCTGTGGAATGGGGTCGATCACCACTACTGTCAGAACATCCGCATTCAAATACTCTGACACCTTCTGCAGGACATCCTTCCATCGGTCAGTTGAGGAACGGATTTCAAACACCAATTCCGGACTGGCTGGCCAATATCCATCGGGCAGCGGACCCGGCGGAATTCGTCCGTAGCTGTAGAACGCCAAGTCGGGCCCGCGTACTGTGTCTGGATTATGTTGAGTAATGACTCCTGCGTCGCCGCCTACCACTCGGCCCAGTTTGTGCTGCTCCACAAACTGCCTCAGCAAATAGCCGATGTTGAGCATGTAATACCCGTGTGAGGTATATGGGGGATTCATTTCCACAATCTTTCCCCGGACAAGTTCCGTCCAACGCCCATCATCCGGCAATTGTCCGTATTCTTTCGCAGTCAATAATTTCGGCTCTAGCAAGGTCGACATGATTGCACACTCTGCCAAAGGTCTCTTTTCACATCAAACTTCCGATATCCTGTAGAACGGCCCTACGGTTGGTCAAAATGGACCGAAATCCCGGACGTGAAACGCGCCAAGCATCAAACCGCCAATTATAGCCAACTGCAATGGTTGTCACACCTTTAAAGTCGTAATTCGCGCCGTCGAAGTTGCCAGACTTCAGGGACAAATCGGCCGAATTCCCCAATACTGGCGAACTGGGCTGCGGAATATCACTTTGAAAACCCCAGATTTCCTTAAATTCTCAATTTCGGATTGCCGAGTGAAGTGCTACAGTACAACACATCAACAGTGCTTTGCGCGTTAATGGCTCACGCTGGCGGAGGCTGGTCATGCTCAGACTGCTAGGTCCAGGTGGCACGAGTTGCGAGGGAGTATCGCGCCGCGATGTTCTCCGAGTCGGCGCATTGGCGACTCTAGGTGGCGCTACTCTGGCTGGACCAATGGCGTCCCCCGTTAAGGCAGCAACCCGGCCCGGCCGGATCAAATCGGTCATCCTGATCGACCTGTTTGGTGGCCCCAGTCATATCGACATGTTCGATCTGAAACCGTCGGCACCGGTGGAGGTCCGCGGCGAGTTCGGCGTGATTCCAACTTCGGTTCCGGGGTATCAGATTTGCGAACATCTGCCGAAATTGGCTGAGTGGATGGATCGCGTGACGCTCATTCGCACGTTGTCGCACGGTTATAACAGCCACAATCCGTACGCGGTGATGACTGGCTTTACGGGTGGAATTGATTCCCGCGATTACTTTTCTCGCCCGACCGACTATCCCAGCATGGGATCGGTCTGTCACTATCTCGGACTGACGCGGCCCGGGATTCCGCCTTACATCGTGCTTCCGGCTTTACCCGGTTATACACAAGCTCTCCGGCGTTGTGGTCCGTATGGGGGTTACCTCGGGCAGCAGTACGATCCCCTCTTCAGCACGTGCGAGCCAAAGCTCGACCGCGAACTGGATGTGAATAAGGATTCCTATGTCGATAGTGTCTCGAACATCGGAGACCCGCGGTTGCCGTCAGTCCAGGGGGAGATGACGATCGATTTGCTCGACCGCCGCCGCTCGTTACTACAGCAACTCGATGCCCAGGCCGTGGGTCTCGATTCCGGCCGGCCGATGATCATGTCGCACTGGCAGAAGCAGGCGTTTGAGCTACTGCTGAGTTCTTCGGTACGGAATTCGTTCCAAATCAGCGGCGAGTCCGATGCCACGCGAGCTCGCTATGGACGCGACATTTTTGGATCCAGCGTGTTAATGGCGCGGCGGCTGGTGGAAGCCGGCGTGACCTACATCACCGTGCATACCGAGTCCAAGACCAACGGGCACTGGGATACGCACGCCAACAATTTCAAGATGCTGAAGAACCTGCGATTGCCGTTCGTGGATCGCGCGGTGACGGCGTTGCTGCAGGATTTGAAAGATCACGGGCTGTGGGATTCCACGCTGGTGGTCATGATGGGCGATATGGGGCGAACCCCGAAAGTGAATAAAAATGCGGGCCGAGATCATTGGCCGCAGTGTGGTTTCTGCTTCCTGGCAGGCGGCGGAGTGAAATCCGGCTTCATCCTCGGGTCGACCGATGCCCAGGCGGCCTATCCGAAAGACCATCCAGTCTCGCCGGGCGACATCTGTGCGACGATTTATCATCTACTGGGAATTGACTACACGACGATGGTTCCTGACAGCACCAATCGTCCGCATTCGATCACGCATGGAGGGGTGCCGGTGGATGAGGTTCTGGCATAGTCGCTGATCGCTCCGCGATGGTAGCGCGGTCGCAGTAGCCGGGTGGGATAAGGTCCGACGTTCGGTCCTAATTCAACCTCTTCACTGGGAATGCGTTTCGATCGCGGAGCGATCAACGACAATCCTCATTGCAGTCGTCTGATCAAATGAGGTAACCTGAAGCGCAGATAACCTCAATCAGCAGGTCAGCAGTCGCGGACTCCTTTCAAGCTACACTGACGTACAACATGACCATCTCCGATTCCGAAATGACTTTGGACCGGTTGGCGCTTCTCGTGGAGGCCAGTCCACATGCCATTGTCGTGATGAATCAACACGGCAAGATTGCACTGGTTAACGCGCCGACTGAACGCCTCTTTGATTACGCACGGAACGATCTGCTTGGTCAACAAGTTGAGATTCTGGTTCCGTTTCACCTGCGGACACACCATGTCTCGCTACGCGAACAGTTTCTCAAAGATCCCCACTCTCGCATCCTCGGAGGCACGCGCGAACTGCTAGGAATGCGACGGGATGGTGTTGAGTTTCCCATTGAAATTGGACTCAACCCCATCCGTTCCGGCGACGGATTACTGATTTTTGCCGCGATCGTCGATCTGACCGAACGGCGGCGGACCGAACTGGCTTTGCGGAACACGCAAGCCTTGTATTCGTCGCTGGTCGAAAGCCTTCCACTCAACGCGTTTCGGAAGGATCTGGAAGGCCGCTTCCAGTTTGCGAATCAGCGATTCTGCCAGACCGTACAAAAATTTCTGTGGGAGTTGATCGACAAGACCGACTTCGACATCTTCCCGCAACATCTGGCTGAAAAATACCGCCGCGATGACCTGAGCGTCATCCGCACGGGCCAAGTCTTCGAAGCGATTGAAGAGCATGCCCAGGCTGATGGTAAGAAAATCTACGTGCAGGTCTTGAAGGCCCCGGTTCGCGACGCCAATGATAGGATTGTCGGCATCCAGGGGATGTTCTGGGATGTGACCGCGCGCGAACAGGCCGAGGCATCGCTACATGAAAGCGAGGCTCGAAAGCGGGCGATTTTCGAAGCGGCGCTCGATTGCATGATCATGATCGATCATGACGGACGAGTCGTCGAATTCAATCCCGCGGCAGAGAAGTGTTTCGGCTATACGCGGCAGGAGGTCATGGGAAAGGAGATGAGTGAACTGCTGGCTCATCCGGATGCCCGCAAGCGACACCTCGACAATATCGAACGTTACGAAACACGTCACGAGCAAGGATCATTGATGGGCCGGCGGATGGAAAGCCCGCTGCTGCGCAAGAATGGTGAAGTCTTTCTCGCAGAGATTTCGATGCAGCCCATTCCGCTGCAAGCATCTTCAGCGTTCGCCATCATGCTGCGCGATATCACCGAACGGAAACGGTCGGAAGAAGCGTTGCGACAGAGCAACATGCGGTTTCAACGGCTGGTCGATTCGGACATCGTGGGCATCATCATCCTCACGCACGATGGGGTGATTTCTGAGGCCAACGATGCGTTCCTCGAAATGATTGGTTATTCGCGGAAGCAGCTCGCCAAAAAAGAGATCACGATCGAAGCCATCACGCCCCACGAGTATCGTTCGCTCGATGAGCGGGCCTTCATTCAGCTCAACAGCAAGGGCCGCTGTACTCCCTGGGAGAAGGAGTTCATTCGTCGGGACGAGTCACGAGTTCCCGTGTTGATTGGACTCACCCAGCTCGACGAACGGACCTTCACAATCCTGGGATTTGTGCTGGATATTTCCGTCCAAAAGGCAACCGAGGCCCAACTGCAGTTGGCGAAGGAAGCGGCCGACGCCGCGAATACCGCCAAGAGTGCCTTCCTGGCCAACATGAGCCACGAGATCCGTACGCCGATGAATGCCATCATCGGCATGACCGAAATGGTGCTCGATACACCCCTCACCGGCGGCCAGCGCGAATATTTGGAAATCGTACAGCAATCGGCCGAGTCGCTGCTGTCGATTCTCAACGATATCCTGGATTTTTCCAAGATCGAAGCGGGCAAGCTGGAGCTCAGCGCTCACGAATTCCGCCTGCGCGACTGTATCGGCGGTACGTTGAAGACGCTGGCCATCCAAGCTGCGAAAAAAGGCCTGGAACTGATCTGCGACATTCGACCCGACGTGCCCGACCGTCTCCTGGGCGATTCGGCCCGGCTCAGGCAGGTCGTCGTCAATCTCGTCGGTAATGCGCTGAAATTTACAGAAAAAGGCGATGTCATTGTCCGACTGGCATTGGAGCACCGAACCGAACAGCACGTCACGCTGCATTGCCGGATTCAAGACACGGGCATCGGCATTCCGGCCGCGAAGCGTGACTCGTTGTTTCGTGCGTTCGAGCAAGTGCATAGCTCCATGACTCGTAAGTATGGCGGCACCGGGCTGGGGCTGGCGATTTGTGCCAAGTTGGTCGAGATGCTCGGTGGCAAGATCTGGTTTGAGAGTGAAATGGGAGTGGGCAGTACGTTCCATTTCACGGTTGCGATGGACGTGGCGCAAGAGACCGCCGTCCCGCTGACCGACATGCACAATGCCGCTGTGCTGGTTGTCGATGATCACCCGGTCAGCCGGCAAGCCATGGGAGATCTATTGTCGAGCTGGGGGTTGCATCCCACCCTGATCGAAGGTGCGGAACAGGCGCTGGCTCTATTGCGTGACAGTTCAAAGGCCTCGGAAAACTTCGCTCTGAGCCTGATCGATGCCATTATGCCGCAACACGACGGCTTTGAGCTGGTACATCAGTTGCGGCGGCGATTTCCCACTCGCACCGGTCCGATTATCATGTTGCTGAGCTCCAGTGATCGGACGAGCGATTTGAGGTTGTGCGAGGAGCTCGGGGTGACGGCACATGTGACCAAACCGGTCAATCATTCCGAGCTGTTCGACACGCTTACCGCGGTTCTCGATGGTCAGCTTCCGGGAGAAGCCGCGGCGGCCAATTTGGCGGTACCGGCTGGCAAGCAACTGTGTTACGACATATTGCTGGTCGAAGACAGTTTGTTCAATCAGAAGCTGGCGGTCGGTCTGCTGGAAAAACGGGGCCATCGAGTGACCGTGGCCAACAATGGACTGGAAGGGGTGCATGCTCTGTCGCGCGGTCGATTCGACCTCGTGCTGATGGATATCCAGATGCCCGAGATGGACGGCCTGGAGGCGACGCAACGGATCCGCGAAGACGAACGTCAATCCCACAAGCACATTCCAATTGTGGCAATGACCGCCCAGGCCATGATTGGTGACCGCGAACGTTGCCTGCAATCCGGGATGGATGCCTATCTCGTAAAACCAATCCATGCCAAGCAATTGTACGAGACGATCGACGCGATTCTGACCGACAGTCCCGCTCCCGATGAGCCAGTGCGTCCCATTTCGGTCGAGACGCACCGCATAGATCTGGGGTCGGCGCTGCACGCGGTCAACGGCGATCACGATCTGTTACGGCAGATTTTCCAGGCTTTTCTCGAAGAATGCCCCAATCTCCTCGAGAATATCAGATCGGCCCTCACCGGAGGCGATGCCGCCGCCTGCCAGATGGCCGCCCACACCCTGAAGGGTGCGGTGCGAACGTTCGGAGCCGAAACGGCGTCCCGCCTGGCCGCTGACATCGAAGCAGCGGGAAAAGCAGGGAATCTCGCCGCAGCACAGGCGGCCTGGCCCGAGTTGTCGATCGAAATTGAAGCGATCCGCGGGGAATTGGCCGCCAGTTTGCGTGGATAGAGCGCGTCCGACAAATACAAGCTCGAAGCGCAAGCGAGTGCATCCGGATGTTATCGGTCCAGGAAGATGCACTCGCTTGCGCTTCGAGCTTGTATCTATAACACTCTCTCACAATCCGCGCGTTCCCACCCTGCTTATGCTTCCTCCCAGCACATAACGGGTTACAATGTTGCGAATTCGAAACGCCAGCGCTCATCACGACAAATTCCTGCGAACTCAATAGACACCGTTTGTCTGAGGACTCACAACATGACCACTGTCCTGGTTGTTGATGATCTGGTTACGGATCGTTTGCTGGCCGGTGGATTGCTGCAAAAACACGCCGGCTGGAACGTGATCTTCGCGACGAACGGCCAGGAAGCCTTACAGCAATTAGAGTTACATCTTCCCGACCTCGTCCTGACCGACCTCATGATGCCCGTCATGAATGGCCTGCAACTGGCCGAAGCGGTCAAACGAGAATTCCCGCTGATCCCCGTCATCCTGATGACGTCCAAAGGAAGCGAAGACGTGGCCGTCCAAGCCCTGCAACGCGGCGCGACGAACTATGTCTCCAAAAAGCGCCTCAATCAAGACCTCGCTGAAATCGTCGAACAGGTGCTGTTAGTTTCCAAGGACCAGCGGACCCAAGCCCGGCTGTTAAACCGGGTGACTCGTTCTGAGTTTACCGTCGTCCTGGAGAACGACATCACTCTGCTGCAGTCGCTGGTGGTCTACATCCAAACGCAACTGAAGGTGCTGCGAGTCTTCGGCGAATCGGAACGGATCCGCATCGGCGTTGCCCTGGAAGAGGCCCTGTTAAACGCCTTCTACCACGGCAATCTGGAAGTCAGCTCCAAACTCCGAGAAGACGACTACGACGAATACTACTCGCTGGCCAAGCTGCGTTGCTCACAGGCTCCGTACGCCGATCGTAAGATCACGGTCCATTGCAAGTTCGACGAAACCGCCGTCGCCGTGACGATCACCGACGAAGGCCCAGGTTTCGATCCCTCCCTGCTGCCCGACCCGCGCGACCCCGAAAATCTGGAACGTCCCAGCGGACGTGGTTTACTGCTGATGAAGACGTTCCTCGACGAGGTGGAATATAACTCGAAGGGCAATGAAGTCCGCATGATCAAGCGCCGGCTGCCCACCGAGGAAGAGATGATCGTCGAAGAATCATTTGCCTGACTCTGCAGCCACGCACCCACGTTCGCCAGATGGTGGGCTGTGCATGGACCGTGTTCCAGCTAGGTTCTCGCGACGGCGATGGCCCGACAGGTATTCGCCCCGGAGTCGGTTATCGATTTCTCGCTGCGTCATGGCCCCGTGACGTCTGTCTTGGGCAATGCGGCCTTCAATTCGGCGATGCCCGCTGGTGAGATCCGAGTACCTTTCAGGTTCAACATGCGAAGCCATGTGAGGCGTTTTAAGGATGGAATTCCTGCATCCGTGACTTGTGTCTTGTCGAGACGGAGCGATATGAGATTGACGAACTTCTCGATCTGCGGCAGGCCGGCATCTCCCACTTGTGTCGACCCCAGATCCAACCACTCCAATGAAGTCATTCCGCTTAAATGGGCCAACCCCTGGTCCGTGATTTGCGTTCCGCACAAGTACAACTGCGACAGATTCGTTAAAGGCGCGATGTGCTTCAAACCTCTGTCGGTCACCCGCGTATTCGGAAGCCAAAGCACCTGCAGCCGGTGAATTTTGCCGAGCAGGACCAGTCCTGAATCCGTCACTTGGGTATTTGTCAGATAGACATGCGTTAGAATTGGGAAACGCGAGAGAACCGCCAGGCCGGAGTCCGTAATCCTGGCGTTTTCGAGATCGAGAGCCTGCAAGATGGGCAGGTTCTTGAGCTCCGCCAGTCCAGAATCTGTGACGTGCTTGCTCGTCAGTCTGAGATATCTCAGATTTGGAATTGCATTCAGGATCTTTAAGCTTTCGTCCGTAATATTTGGAGATGCAATCGTCAATGCATCGAGTTGGGAGACTCCCTTTAAATGTGACAATCCGCGGTTCGAAACCGGTATCTTGCCGATTGCCAATTGGTTGAAACCCGCATATTCGAAGCCACCGTATGTCAGCGAGAGCAACTCGCTAATTGCCCCCCAATCGTCGTCGCTGCACTGAGGATGAATTTGACAGATACAGACTTCCTTAATGACGTATCCCCGTAAATTGTTTTGAAACCAAATCGGCCAATCCTCCTCGAAAATCGATACGGTATCGACAGTGAAGTCCTTCGCCTCCAATACGGAGATCAGATGGCGCTGACGATAGACGGGATAGACAACTCGTGTGAGACCGGCGATGACCAAGATCGCGATCAGGGCCGGTGGTAACCAACGGGCCCAAGGCGGTCCGCGAGATTGTGCTTGGGGTGGCGTCGAATCGGCCATCTCGTTGTTCCTTTGAAGATGTCTTGCGATCCTACACGATTGCAACTTCGGGATCGAGATCGGCAGGCAGACCAATCAGCGGAGCGTCCGACTGCAAGGGCTCCGCTGTCTTTGGATTCGCGCTGGCATACCCCGCACTTCTGGATTAAGCTAATGCGTACAGTGGTGAGCAATGCGGGCTAGCGCGGCCCGCCATGTGCGACTGGCTTCTTTGGGGAAGATTTTATGCGGGCCAAGACAACTCTCAGTATGGCTGTGGGCATCATCCTCGTGTGTTGCCAGATCGCGATCGCGGAAGAGTCGACGGCCATCGAGACGATCTTTCGCAATCATGCAGAGGCGCTCGCCAAAGCTGACCTGATCCGCTCGCGTGCCGCGAATAAGGCGCGCGACGATGCCGTGAGTATGCTGACGAAACTCGCGGCTAAGTCGTACAAGGCAAATGACCGGCTGGCCGAGACTGAGGCTTGGAAGGCCGTTCTTAAGCTCCAGCGGAACCACAAAAAGGCAACTCAGTATTTCACCGACTTGGGAACACTGGATAAGGTCCTGGCCGAGATTTCAGACGGAATTCCCCAAGCTCCTGCGGTCAATGAAGAACCTGATAAGAAGGCTCCTGCGAAAAAGTTCGCGGTGTCGCAGCCGGCATTCCAGAAGTGGCTGCAGGAGGCCTCGAATCTGCCGCCGCAGTTGCAAGTCGAAGCGGTGAGCAAAAAGCTGGTGGAACTGAATCCGGGCTTCGACGGGAAACTGAAGCCTCAAATTGGAAGTGGCGTGGTCATTGCGATCACTCTCTCCAACGAGAAAGTTGCCGATCTGTCGCCCTTGCGGGTCTTTTCCAAGATGACGGCGCTGACCTGTGACGGTAACGCAGGGGGCGTCAGTGCGTTGCAGGATCTGTCGCCGTTGCGCGATATGCGATTGTATGTGTTGAATTGTCGAGGTTCCCGAATCTCGGATCTCACGCCGTTGAAAGGGATGCCGCTGGAGTATCTGACTTGCGATTTCTCCCCGGTGGCCGACCTGACTCCACTCAAAGGCTTGCCGCTGCAGCACCTGGGGCTCAACTCGACCAAGGTGTCTGACTTGGGGCCACTCAAGGGGTTGAAGCTGAACTCGCTCCATGTGAATTTGACCGAAGTTGCTGATTTGGCACCGTTGAAGGGCATGCCATTAAGGAACTTGTCTTGCGATGAGACGCTCGTGTCAGATCTCACGCCGCTCGCCGGTATGGAACTCAACACGGTGGCGTTGCTCAATGCGCCCGTGTCGGACATCACTCCGCTCAAGGGAATGCCGATCAGCCGGTTGAACTTGTCTGGATCCAAAGTGTCCGATCTGGCGCCGATAAAAGGCATGCCGCTCATTTTCTTCTATTGTCAGAATACCGGGGTGACCGAATCGTCACCGTTGGAAGGTATGCAGTTGAAACATCTCTGGTGGGATTTCAAACAACCCGACGATTTGCGGATTGCTCGTGCGATGAAGTCATTGGAACTAATCAACAACATTCCCGTGGCCGAGTTTTTCCAGAAGCAGGCAGCGAAATAAAGCGGGCTGATGGGAGGGCGAGGCTCCTGCCGAGCCTAGGACGACCACAGGTCGGCGACCGCCGGAGGCCCGGAATGATGCCTCCGGCGGACACCGAGCTAAAGCTCGTATTCGGCTCGGCGGGAGCCTCGTCCTCCCGTCTACCGGATTGATCACCTCAAAAACGTCCGCAACACATTCGCGGTGATCTGCGAAACCGGCTCATCAACCAGCAATGAACTGATCCAGGTAATCGATCCGGTCGAAAACACCGAGCCCCCTGTAGCCGTTTCGTAAATGGTCATGTCGGCTCCCCCGCGATCGGGGTTCAAGCCATGAGCCAGTCGAATGACGTTCGCCGGCGAGCTGGGGGAGATCTTGTCCGTTTCGTGTCCCGACGCACCGCCCGGACAGCGCTTGTGCAGACTGCGATGACCGAACGTTTGAGCATTGTGCA
>JAQGHS010000588.1 GCA_028291605.1 Planctomycetaceae bacterium
CATCGGCCCCGAATACCTCTATGACGAACGCCAGATCATCCGCGCCGGTTTAGAAGATCACTTCATGGGCAAGCTATTGGGTTTGCCGATGGGAGTCGATGTCTGTTACACGAACCACGCCGCAGCCGATCAAAACTCAGCCGACAATTTGCTGCTCCTCTTAGCCGCAGCCGGCTGCAACTATTTCATGGGAGTCCCCTGCTCCGACGACGTGATGCTCAATTACCAGTCCACGAGCTTTCACGACGCCGCGCTGGTCCGCAAGCTCTTCAACCTCCGCCCCGCCCCCGAGTTCGCCGCCTGGCTGGAATCACACGAGATCATGCGCCACGGGAACCTAATGCCCCCTCACCCGCAACTACGCTCGGCACTTTGGGAACAGGTTAGAGTGTCGTTGATCACGGAGTGATCAGCGACACTCGGCTCTGCAGTCCTTTATGCCCAAGTTGCGCAGTAGTTTGCGCTGGATGAACTCTTGCATCCCGGAGGGATTGCAGAGATTAGCCGGTGGTTGAGGAGCGCTGAGCGACGACACCACCGGACATCGTCCCCGTCCTTCGCACTCGATCCTGAAGGGATCGCAGAGGATTTCGAATTCAGCCATGGCAAGGTTGTTCCCTCTGGCATCCCTCCAGGATGCGAACATGATAACGACCTGACCGGTGGTGTCGTCGCTCCGCTTCTCAACCACCGGCTATTCTCTGTGAACCCTTCAGGTTCAGAAGTCAGCCTGATATCAACCAACTGGGAACCCTGTTGCGTCATAAATAGCGCCGCTTCAAGACTAGAGCATTGCGACTGATTTGATCGTGCTCTGCTTGAAAATGGACCCACGTAAACCCGCACTGACTTGATCGTGCCCGGATCAACCTGCAGATAAATCTGCACAATGCGATTGACGCCGAAATCAACATGCAGTACTCTCTGCACAATGGAGAGTGAAAAACATGTCACAGTTCACGTCTGGCGAATTGCGGGTGATGCAGCTGCTGTGGGAGCATGGCGAACTGAAACCCGGTGAACTGCAGGAACTGCATCCTGTGCCGATTAAGAATCCGGCACTGCGATCGTATCTCAAGATCCTGGTCGACAAAGGCCACGTCAGCCGGCGTCGCGTCGGCAAAGCCTTCTTCTATAAAGCGAATACACCACGCCAGCGGGCATTTTCGACCATGCTGGGCGATCTGGTGAGAATCTTCTGCGCGGGATCAGTGGACGAGTTAGTGATGGCGCTGGTCCGCAAAGAGAAGCTCAGCGAAGACGATCTGCTCGAACTCAAACGACTGGCCGATCTCGGCAGTGAGGCCGGTTCCAGGAAGCGTGGCGCCCGGGAGAAAAAATCATGACCGCCTTGACGGATCTCGCTCTTCTGCAGTTTGTGGTGAAGCTGAGCCTGTGGCTGAGCGGTGCCTGGGTGCTGCAAGTTGTCCTTTCCCAGCGCAACCCGCGTTGGCGAGTCGGACTGTGGCGCATGACGACGTTGGGAGTCGTCATATTGTCCGTGGCCTGGCTCACTTCGCCGTGGTATGAACTTCCCTGGTTACCGCGCGGGGTTGAACTGGCTGCCGGACGGCCCGCGTCAACTGTCGCCCCGCACAATGCAGTTTCCAATTCGGCACCCCTCGCCCTGTCGGGAGTCTCCCAACAAGGAACGCAATCACCAGATCAGCGAGAGGGCTTTTCGTCGTTCTCTGCACGAAAGCCTGAAATTGACGCTGTAACCATTAATACGCTGGCTGAAGTCTCCGAGACTGTAACGCGGGGCACTACGAATCAGGTGTCGCGAGCTGATTCACCAATCGTGCCGAAAAGGACTCCGGCCATCGACTGGCCCCTGCTGTTGTTTGTGTCTTACGCGACTGTGGCCGGTTGGCTAATCCTGAAGGTCGTGCTGGGGCTCGCATTGTCCCGGCGGGCCACCTCCCTTTCAGTTCCTGTCCCGGAGTGGGTACAGACAATCGCCGAGGGCCTGACGCGAGAGCATCACATTCCAGTACGGCGAGTGAGAATGACGACGCGATTTCAATCGCCTGTGCTTTGCGGCGTGGTCCGCCCGGTCATCCTGGTGCCGGAATCGATGTTGCATGGGGACTCGGCAGCACGGGACGTGAAGGCTGCTCTGGCTCACGAAGCAGCCCATGCCGCAGGCGGTGATTTGCCGTGGGACATGCTGATCGCATTAGTCTCGGCGATTTTCTGGCCGAACCCGTTGTTGTGGAGGGTCCGTGCAGCACATCGAGCGGCTTGCGAACAAGTCAGCGATCGAATTGCTGCGGACATTTTGGGTGATGTCGCCGCTTATCAAAGTGTCCTGGCGGGTCTGGCATTGCGAGTTGCGGCGGCACCGGGCGAAGTCGGCCTGGCGATGGCGCGCCGCGCGGAAATTCGCACTCGTTTGGAATCATTAATTCGACTTCCCCGCGCGGCACGATTGGGGCGTCGCGGTCTGGCGATCGGACTGTGTATCCTCGGCGCGATTAGCCTGATCGGTTTCGGATCACTGGTGGCGCGGCCAGAATCCGCAGTTGCCGCCGATCAACCAGCTGTCAAGCCGACCACAAAGACCGCAGTGCAGCCTGCGCCAAAAATCGAACAACCCACCTCAATTACGGGAGCTCGACTTAGACCGCCGTCACTCAAGTTTAAGATTTTGCGAACGGATAATATCCAACCCGTGGGTGATGCCAAAATTAGTATGCGGATGTATGGAAAGCCGAAGAATATCACTGTGGACATCACCACCAACGCCGATGGCGAGGCCACATTCGAATATCCCGGCGGGGATCAGCCGGTCAATTTGTCGGCGATAGTCCAGCATCCCGGACTCGTGAAGTACTACGTCGGTTTTGGTCGTAGCTTGGTCCCCGCGGCACTGCCTACAGAGAAGACAATCCGTATGGAGTCCGGCAAGAAGATCGGCGGAAAAGTCGTCGATGCAGACCACAAACCGGTTGCTGGTGCGCGAGTTTCGATTGCCATTCCGGCGACCGACACGCCGGCCGAAAGTTATTACGATTTACTGGATGCGAAAACGGCCGAAGATGGTACTTGGTCGCTGGATGGTGCGCCGCTCAATGTTGCCGGATTGAATCTTCGCATTGAACATTCACGATTCATCACCAAGAGATCTGCGGTGCTGGATCGAGAAGATGGCGAATACCAACTGGATGCAGGTCTGACTTTAACTGGTCGTGTCGTCGATGGTCAAGGGCGTCCAGTGCCCAAAGTGCAGGTCACAGTCGGTCGAAGTCGCTGGGAAGGGCGCGAGACGTCGGCCGATGTCAAAGCCGATGGCAGCTACATCGTCTATGCCTTGGAACCGCAATCCACCTTGGTGACGGCGGAAGCACCGGGACTTGCTCCGCAGGTCCAACAGGTGGCTATCGATCAAGAGACCAAGCCGGTTGATTTCCAGTTGTTGCCGGGGCAGACAACGCGATTTCAAGTCGTCGATATGGAACGGAAACCAGTCGCCGGGATGAGAATTGTGGCCGACACGTGGAAGGGCTTCCGCTCGCTGCGGTGGGATGCAGTGACTGACGCGCAGGGAGCGGCTGTCTGGAACGGTGCTCCGCAAGAAGCCGTGACGTATCACATGGTAGGAATTGGATACGCGGCGCAGCGCGATGTCGTCGTCGGCCCGCAGGCTGATCCGCATGTGATCACCGTTCACAAACCGCTGAAAGTTCAAGGGACCGTCCTTGATTCTCAGGAGCAAAAAATTCCGGAATTTCGGGTAGGCTTGGGGCGACAATTCCCCGGCCGCCGAGAAATTCGTTGGATCGACTACGAGGGATCGATTGGCAGAAACGGAGCGTTTGAGATCGACTATGACGAATTCTGCGAGGCGATCTACCTGCGGATCGAAGCGAACGGATTCGAACCCTGGATCTCCGAAGCCATTCCATTCGGCAAGTCAATCGAAACGCTTCTGGTTCATTTGAAGGCCGGCGCTGGGCCCAGTGGCGTCGTGCTCTCGCCCGATGGTAAGCCTGCTGCAGGAGCAAATCTGGTCATTGTCACCGAACAGGAGGGCCTGGAGTTTTCCGGTGGCTTCAAACCCGTTGGTGGAAAGCAAAAAGTTGTCGCCGATAAACTGGGGCGGTTTGAGTTTCTGGCTGTCACCGAGCCCGCCTTGATCGTCGCGGTCGCCGACAGTGGCTATGCCGAAGTCGCGACCTCCGATTTCATCAAGACCGGCGAGATCCGCTTACAGGCCTGGGCCAAAATTGAGGCGGTCGTTCACTACAAAGGGCAAGCTCTGGCTGACGTCAATCTGGTCGTGTTTCCGGAGAATGAGCGAGGTAAGGTCATCCAGATCTTTTCCTACGGCATCACCGGTAAGACGGATGCTGCTGGTCGCGTCTTTTTCAACCAGGTTGTCCCCAGGACGGTCCGAGTCGGTCGGACATTGGAGCAGCCCATCGGGCGCGGAACTGTGAATTATTACGAACGCTCGCAGAAGCTTGTTCTGCAACCCGGAGCTGTGGTTTCATTGGAACTGGGGGGCGCCGGGGCGGTAGTGACCGGCCGCTTGTCCATCGACGGAACTCCCCCGGCACAACATGTCTGGCGATTGAATGAAGCGGTCACGATCACCAAGGCAGGAGACAACGATCCGGCTGACGAGCGACCGCACTTTCGTGGTCTGATCGACGACAAGGGTGCCTTTCAGATCAATGATATTCCGCCGGGACGCTATGCATTGAAAGTCTACTTGACGGCGGCCCCCG
>JAQGHS010000595.1 GCA_028291605.1 Planctomycetaceae bacterium
TGGCGGCGGCATACGCCGCCACGACCTCCGCGTGAATGTTTCCGGTCGTCGCAATCACCCCGCGATTAGCAGTCAGTTCGCGCCCGTGGGTGAACTCCAGCGGCTTGCCGTGCACGTCGGTGACGGTGCCGCCCGCCTCGGTCACCACCAGCACCCCTCCCGCGTGATCCCAGATCTTTTCGCGATAGTCGGCCCGGGTCGGCAGCCGCAGGTAGACGTGAGCCTCACCGCGGGCCACGACGCCGTACTTCGCCTGGCTGTCCATGCGGACGGGAGCCGCTGTGATTCCCAGTTTCTCAGCGATGATCGCGGCCGTGTCTTGCTTGCTGTGGCCGGATTCGACCGACTCACAGAATCGCAACGTGCTGCGATCCGTCGCCGCCGAGACCTGAATCCGGACACGCTCGGATGACTCGTCGAGGGGTTCCATGTAGGCCCCCTCGCCTTTGACCGCGTAGAACAATGTGCCGGTCGTTTTCGAGTCGAACGGAATGTTGGGGCAGCCTAGGACTCCCAGGACGATTTCGCCGTGGATGATCAACGCCAGCGACACGGCATACTGTTCGCCACGCAAAAATCCCTTGGTGCCATCGATCGGGTCGAGGGTCCAGTAACGGGGCCGGAAATCGTTCGTCCCGCCGAGGTCGATCCAACCGCAGACCGCATCGTTGGTGGCCAGGATGCCGGCATCGGCCAGATGACCGAGGATCTTGCTGAGGAACGCCGCCTGCTCGGGTTTACGGAGTTCGGCGGCATCTTCTTCAGCGATGACGGGGTCGCCGCGAAAGGCATGCTGCAAGGCGCGGCAGATCAAGGCCTGGCTGCTATAGTCGGCCACGGTGACCGGGCTTTTATCCTGCTTGGCGAGCGTATCCGGGGTGATTTCAGCCTGAATGGCAGCACAAACCTGTGAGGCCTGCCGGACGGCCGAGAGGGCGACTTCCAATTCGTGTTCAAACGCGGGCATGCGGAATCTGCTTCTAAACGTATCGGGGAAAAACTTCACGGACTGTCAGAGTATAACAAAGTCGGGCCGGATGCCGTTTTGCGCTGGATCTCGTATTCGGGGTACTGAAACAGGATTTGGCAAATCCGATCCAGTTCAATCGTATTGAACCGTCCGGGCCGCTGCTTCGCAACGGAAACTATAGGCCGTGGCGCGAACTGCGATTTTCCAGGAGCTAGTTCCAACTGCCACCAATGCTTCCAAGGTAATCGCACTCCGTCGAAATATGAAAGACCAATGGGTTGATAGAAATTCAGTCTCATCCCATTTGGGGTAGGTGGTTCGTAACAATCGATCAACTCGCAAGGTTGTTCGCCGACATACCACGGCGCCCCTCGAGTCGACGACTTCGGAACGAATTCGGTTTCGACGTGTCTGAATGGTCCTCGCGAGACATGCATATCCAGGAATGATTTGAGATCACCTGGCTCGGGAATCATACCGAGAACATAGAATTTCGGGTGTCCCGGTTGTTCAAATATGTCGCTGATCGCGATACCGCCACTAGCGATTTGCCCGCGGCCTGTAATAAGAACACCCGTCTCCGCAATTGCAGGGTCCAAAGCAGTAGTCACGACCACTTCAGAGTCGATCGCTGTGGGAATCAAGCGAATGGAGTTGTCGCGAATCTCGGTCGGAATGGTTTGCGTATAGACCCTTTCTGCCGGATTCTGCGGCAGCGTGTTGGGGGCGGGTAATTGATCCTCCGTAGGAGTATCACCGCGGTCGACAGCCAGTCGTACTGGAGGATTTCCAGCGTCACTCAGCGGGACATCCCAGACTGAAGTCCACACCAGCAGCAAACAGATGGCGAAACCTTGAACGATCGCGTGCGTTTTCATGTTGCCCTCCCTGGCAATACCCGCGTCGCCACTGGTGACGGACGGCGGAAAACATAATTCATTTCGCCGATCTGGAATATCCCGGTTTCGAATTGCCAGACTCTAAAACTTTGATTGTCTGGCGAAGACAAATTCGGCACTGGGCATGATCAAAGACTACCGACACACTTCTAGAAGTACCCCACGGATTCACCATGCTGGGGATGAACGCCTGGCTGCAGCTCATTTCTCAAGGAGAGTCGGTCATGTTCTCAATGGCAGTTTTCTTGAGCGTGTTGATGGCGGTGACCGCGTGGGGCGCCTATCGATTGTCGAAATACTGGCTAACGCCAGTGTGGTGGGTGATCTGGGCTGCGGTGTTGATTGAGGTGCTGACCGGCAGCACCCCTCCGGCTGTTGGCTGGTTGTTTCTGTTCTTGATTGTGGCGCTCGCTGTCGGCATACGGACCAAGCTTTCGAACGCGAGATTTGCAGGAGCTTGCGCTGGCTGCTTTGTTCTGGCGTTTGTCGTGGCGATTGTGCAATACATTCCCATTTATCGCGGTCACCAACGGATTCTGGCGCGTTTCCCGGCGGTGGATCTGAAGCCACGGCTGGCGTACGAACGGCAGGCCACGAAGTCAGCGCTGCGGTTGCCCCCTGCGGATCAATCCGTCGATCTACAGAACGCGACATCGCATGCCGAACCCGTCTATCAGTCTAAACAGCTCACCAGTCTGCAAAATAGCTTTGGCAAACGAGGGTGGAAGGACGGGGGTGGAGGTCGCAGTCGCGACGCCTTCCAAGCCTTGTCGGAAGTCCATGCCGGATTTGTTGCGGATTTCATCGCGCAACCCAGCGTCTTTGGTTTCACACGGATCCGTACTATGAGAATTGTCCGAGAGTCCGATATCTCGCCGGACCAACAACAACTTATGAGCCAGCCCCCGCAATTGATTCCTCAGCCGGCGGTGCCCGACAAGACATCGGGGTCGCCACGCGAGGATGAGGGTGAACTCCGAGCCGACATTCTCCCCATGCCGCAATTGCCGGGGTTCCAGCCGACGCAGTCAAAGCTACTCTCGAAAGAGTTTTTGAGTGAGCAGAATCACGATAACGTCGCCAGCTTTGCTTCACCCAATAGCCTTGGCGCCGTCAACAAGCAGATTGAAGCCCGCGGCTTTCAACCGCATGCGTTTCGCGAACCGCCGGGTAATCTGCAATTGCCCGATTCTCAGGAAAAATGGGTTCTGCAACGTCTCGAACTGATCAGCCTGTTGAAGCACGATCCGCCGGCGGTGTATGTGTCCGAGCATCTACCGGCGATGAACGAACTGGTGGATGCCCCCACTCGAGCCACCAATGCGTTTGAAATCGATGCGATTTCCCAGCTCCGTCGCGGTGAGGAAATCGTGACCGATCTCCGTCCCGCGGAATTGCAGATGGTCGGGGCGATCCGGGCGATTGATGAATGCCGCAAGTGTCATCAAGTGCCGCGGGGCGCATTGTTGGGAGCCTTCTCATACCGCTTCCGATCGTTACAGGCCCCGGTAGTACCGAATCGAGCCAAGGTGCCCAAGCCGCTGGCTTTACGGGGGTGGCGATTGGTGAATCCGGCGGATCCCAGTTGATTGTCCGGATGACGATCCCGGGATTGGGTGCGATTCGTCGCGATTCCTGTTTGACCAAGTGACTCCGAATACAAATCCGAAGCGCGAGCGAGTGCATTTTCCCTAAAATGAAGGGGCGGAATGCACTCGCTGGCGCTTCGAGCTTGTATTCGTCTCCGCCCCCGGTTCGGGGGCGCACAAGGCATCCGAGATGGTTCCCGAAGTCCAAACGCCTCAGTGATGTGTGTTGATTTCGGGCGTTTCGTTGGGAGTCAACATCGCGGATTTCGTGATGTTTCGAGATTCATGAGGGAGCTGGATGGTGTGATAGAAAGGACGTCATTTGTCCTTTGTCAGTGGTCGTTGAGAAACGTTGGGACGGGACGGCTGCTGTTCGTCCAGCGTTCCCTCCGATTGATGTCTGGGGTAGCGAATGTGAACATCAGAACAAAGAATTCGACAAGAATTCGACAAGAATTCGGCACGGCGAATTGGTCTGTAAGATGGGCACTCTTGCCCGTCTGTATGGGGGGCAAAGTCGGAGACGGGCAGGAGTGCCCATCCTACGGTCGAATGGTTACGCCCCTCGCTAGCAGAATTCTGACAGTATACATCAGATCAAAGAATTCAAAGAATGCGAAAACGTCGCGCGTGGATGATGGAAGGTGCCCAACCCTTATCAATCGTGTCTGACTGTCGGCTGCGAAAGAAGATCGGGCATGGCTGGAGATGGATTGCAGTGTACGCAAGATCAAAGAATGCAAAGAAGTCAAACAGGTCTTCCTTCGTGATCTTCGTGTCCTTCTGTTAAAAAGATTTGGAACAGAAGGACACAAAGGACACGAAGAGTTCAAAGAAGTCAAAGAAGTCAAAGAAGTCAAAGAGCGCGTGTCAATTCGCGCGGAGATGGTTTGTTTGGCACTCAGGCTTGGTTGGTGTTCGTGAGTCGAATGCAGACGGCCGGGGCGGCCATCCTACAGTTCTGTGACGAGCGGCTGGAAAAGAGGATCGGGCATTGCAGCCAATACGCAAATATGTATAGAAATTCAAAGAATTCAAAGAATGCACGGAACATTGCGAATGGGGCGTGGAACGCGGCTTGTCTGTCGGAATTGTGTTTAACTCTTGTCTGTAAAAGAAGATCCGGCGTCGAACGCAGATCGAGGTGAGTGGACACAAGATCAAAGAATTCAAAGAATGCACCAGTTTTTCGCGCGCGTGGCGGACGGGTGATGCGATGTTGGTAAAGTCTTGGCATTCGGCGCAGCGTCTCCCACGGCGGCTGCACGGTAAACAGAAGTTCAAAGAATTCAAAGAATGCACGGGAGAAAAAGATCGACCATCGCACAAGAGGGTAGAAAGTAGCGAGTAGACCGGGCAGAGGTGGAGAACGAATCGTGCTGAATGGCGAATTTCTACTCTCTACTTTCTCCCCGCTACTCTCTATTGCCCATTGGGCAATTGGCAACTTTGATGCGTGTTGGCTATACTCGACCTCGCGCTCAATCCAATTGTCTGCTTACGTGGCCCCCGCCTGCGGAGTCATTTGTATGTGTGGTATTGTCGGATTTTTGGCCAAAAAACGGGCGTTTGCCGAGTCGCTGGGGGACCATGTCGTCCCGATGCTGACTTGTATGGGCGACCGCGGACCAGACTCTGCGGGTCTGGCTCTTTTTTCGAAATCGCTGCCCGAAATGGTTAGGCGGTTCAGCCTTTACGTCGACGACCGCGAATTTCCGTGGACCGACCTGGGGGCTCAATGGAGTCTGGAGGCTGGCGTCGCGTTGGAGCTCGATGTCATCGAGAATCATGCGGCGTTGATGTCGGCCGTCTCTCCGGACCAATTTCGAGCCTGGTTGAAGAGCCATTATCCTCACGTCCATCTGCTGTCAGTCGGGCGGTCGATCGACGTTTATAAGGACGAAGGGCATCCCGAAGAGATCAGCCGGCGCTATCGGTTTGGCAAAATGCGAGGGACCCACGCCGTGGGGCATACTCGCATGGCGACCGAATCGGCGGTGTCTCCCGCTCATGCACACCCCTTTACCGCCGGTGAAGATTTTTGCCTGGTTCATAACGGGTCGCTCTCCAATCCCTACAGTATTCGTCGCAAGTTGGAGCGCCTGGGGATCACCTTTGAGACCGACAATGACACCGAGGCCGCCTGCCGGTTTCTGGAATGGCGGATGCGTGAAGGGGATACGCTCGAAGAGGCTCTGCAAAAGGGCTTTGTCGAACTAGACGGCTTCTACACGCTGCTGATGGCGACCAGCGATCAATTGGTACTGGTTCGCGACGCGTTTGCCTGCAAGCCGGCCGTGGTCGCCGAGACGGACGACTACGTGGCGATCAGCTCCGAATACCGTGCCCTGGCCCACCTACCGGGCATCAATCAAGCCCGCATCTTCGAACCCCTGCCCGAGCGAATCTACTCATGGAACGTGTTACAGAGCGTGTGATTCAGTTCGATCTGGCCCGCACGACAGTTCGCGAGCTGAATCAGTATCTGCATCATCAACTTCCTTCAGAACCCTCGACCGGCGAGATCCCGCACCTGGCCATTCTGAATCCCAACGGGCAGCACAACATTGCTGTCGGGGTCACAGTGCCGGCACGGATCGATATCCAGGGCAATGCCGGTTATTTCGTCGGTGGGATGAATAAGCACGCGGACATCGTCGTACATGGGCATGCCGGTTGGAGCGTCGCCGAGAATATCATGTCGGGCAGCCTGCGTGTGAAGGGTTCCGCGTCAGAATGCGTGGCGGCCTCCGGGCACGGCGGTCTGGTCGTGATCGAGGGAGATGCGTCATCACGCTGCGGGATTTCCATGAAGGGCTGCGATATTGTCGTGGGCGGTGATGTCGGCCACATGTCGGCATTTATGGCTCAGGCGGGTTCGCTGGTGATCTGCGGAGATGCGGGGCCGAACCTGGGTGATTCGTTGTATGAAGCGGTCATCTATATCCGCGGCGGCATCCACGGGTTGGGAACGGACGCCCAGGAAGAGCCGCTGACGGCCCATGATATTGAACACCTGGGTTCGCTGTTGAAGCGGGCCGAGTTTGCTTATTCGCCGAAGGAATTCAAACGCGTGGCCTCGGCGCGGACGTTGTATCACTGGCATGTGGATGCTGGGGCGAAGTACTAGGCAAGAGAACAGAATGCGTAGCGGAATCTCGTAAGAGTTCCGCCCAAACGTCTGGAGACTGCCGCGGAACTCTTACGAGATTCCGCTACAACGTTTTTTACTTCGCGATCTTTGTGTCCTTCTGTTCAAATGCTTTTTTTAACAGAAGGACACAAAGGTCACGAAGAAAGGCCGTGTTGGATTCGATTGAAGTTAAGAATTGTCCGGGGCCTTACGGCACCTGGCTCACCTAGTTTGAAATTATTGCGGCCGTTCTTGAGGAACTATGAGTACTCATCCAGATCCTGCTGTCCCTGTCGGTTCTTCTGCGCCGAACGTCATTCCCTCTCGAGTTCCGCTGGAAGAGAGCGTCTCGTTCGACCGGCACGTGCTGAACTACATTCATCAAGCGGCCGAGCATGGGCTGTATGAAATCCGCGGGCTCGGCGCCAAGCGGAAGCTGCCCACGTTTGACGATCTGGTGTTTCTGACGGCGTCGGCCTCACGCTATCCCTTGGAAGGCTACCGCGAACGCTGTCTGTCCAAGACGGTGCTGGGGACGCGATTTGCCAAGCAACCTGTGG
>JAQGHS010000607.1 GCA_028291605.1 Planctomycetaceae bacterium
GCTCATGAGCAGGCAGACGATACCGCCCAATAACATGAACGATTTCCGATCAAGACCTGGTCGCCAGGCTTGCATGCGTTGTAATGGCGTCTGAAGGTGCCAGTCAGTCGCCTGATCCTGCGCCGGAGGGGCGAGCTTGTGATCTGTGGAGTCAGCAGGGCGGGTCCGTACTACGGAAACCCGTTCCGGCAAGCTCTGATACCACTGAGAGGTCAAGTAGATTCCACCAACGATAATGGCAATTGCCAGTAATCCGCGGAAGAACGAGCCAATAACGGCCGCTGGGGTAGCAAACATCGAGTGACTTTCTGAGCCATCAGCCGTACGACGAAGTATTTGATTTTGCTTCACCCTCGGCGATGGTCGGAATCCGCCGGTGAAGCTAGTTCAGTCGCACTACGCAAACGGTATGCCAGCGATGGGAATGACTCATCTGAACCGATTTGGCGGCAGATTGAATTGCACCACTTGCTCCTGCAGCTTCTGCGCGGTCGATGATGTGTCCGGATCGGCTCGGCAAATATCCCGAGCGCCGCACTCCCAGGAAAGCGGGACCAGTCAAGACTGCCTTTGGGAACCAGATCGGACCAAATCCCCCAACAAGGATTCGATTTCTGTCGGCTCCGGTGGCTTTACAAGATGATAGTTGAAGCCCGCTTCAGCGGTTCGCTTACGATCCTGCTGTTGCCCCCAGCCAGTCAGTGCCACCAACACGACATTTTTCAACCCGGTCAGTGTTCGGATTCGCTCAGCAACGCCAAAGCCGTCCATCTTGGGCATCCCCAAATCAAGAAACACAACGTCCGGAAGATAGTTGGCAGCGACATCCAACGCCGATTGACCGTCATGGTTGACTCGAACATCGTGGCCCTGTAACCGCAGTAGCATCGAGAGGCTCACTGCGGCATCGCGGTTGTCGTCCACCACTATGATGCGAAGTCCCGATGCAGTAGGCTCCGTAGAGTGTGATGCAGATCCTTCTTCACTCGCAGCGCTCATTTCGCCATGGATCAGGGGCAGCACGATTGTGAATTCGCTTCCCTTACCGACACCAGCACTTTCTGCTCTCACGCTCCCGCCGTGCATTTGGACCAGGTTTTTCACAAGCGTGAGCCCGATGCCCAGCCCGCCTTGGGCTTTCGTCGAAGTATGGTCTGCTTGAACGAACAACTCGAAGACATGTGGAAGTAGTTCCAGGGAGATTCCGATGCCGGTGTCTCGAACGGTCAGGACGGCATGCTCGCCTTCTTTACTTGCTGACAGCCAAATGTGGCCATTCGAATCCATATATTTTGCAGAATTAGTCAGCAAGTTTCCGATCACTTGCGCCAACCGCACGGGATCAACATTCACCAGCAGCGATTCTTTCGGTACAGAAATCTCCAACTCATGGCCTTGGACCTCAATGAGGGGATTCGCGGTCTCTACCGCCCGTGCGATCACAGTCGCTAACTCGATCGGCTCGCGTCTAAGCTCAATCTTGCCGCGCATGACTCTGGAAACATCGAGCAAATCGTCGACCAGGCGGACCAGATGATGTACCTGGCGTTCCATGATGTCGCGGGTTTGCAGGACCATCTCCGGGTCCACTCGCGGCATTTTCAATATCTGCAATGAGTTGCGGATTGGAGCCAGAGGATTCCGGAGTTCGTGAGCGAGTGTTGCTAAGAACTTATCTTTGCGACGGTCTGCATCTCGTAACGCCTCTTCCATCCGCTTGATATCGCTGATATCCGTGCTCGTTCCAAACCAATAGATGATTCGACCATTCGGATCGCGTAGCGGGTTGACCCGTGTCAGGAAGGGCCTAAGTTCACCATCCCGGTCGCGCAGCGGGTAGATCATGTCGAACGGCTCGCCCGTGGCCAGCGATTCGCGCCACCGCTCCAGGACCGTCGGGAGCACCTCGGGATCGTGAACCGACTGCCAACCCCAGCCTTCCATCTCCTCGCGGGACTTGCCAGTGTACTCGTACCAACGCCGGTTATACCAGGAGATGTAACCATCCGGCTGTGCCATCCAGGCGAGCTGTGGAATGGTGTCGGCTAACAGTCGGAGTTTCTCTTCACTTTCACGAAGCTCGGCCTCTTGTCTCTTACGTGCCGTATCGTCACGTCCTTCAATAATGACGTTCACGACTTTCCCCTCATCATTCTTCAGTCCACTGACAATCGTCGTCGCGAGGCGGATGGTTCCATCACTCCGCGCATATTGCATCTCCGCGGTCCGTGGAGCTGCTCCGCGCAACGCGTCCGCCACGAAGACCTGCCACTTCATTGGCATGTCCGGCAGCCCATTCCACCAGGGCGTCTTCCAGAATACTTGTCCGATGATGTCCGTGCGCATGTAGCCCGTTGCGGTGAAGCACATTTCGTTCGCGTCGATCACAGTCCCATCCGCGGCCAGGATCACCATGAACTGAAACTGTTGGTTGAACACCGCATTCAGTCGCCGTTCGGCCTCAGCGCGCGCGACTTCGGCTCGATTGCGTTCGGTCACGTCCCGCGTGAAGCAACGAGTATGAACGAATTCACCGTCCTTCCACATGACGCTGGAGTCGATGAGGACTTCTTTGATCGAACCGTTTTTGCATTTGAGTCGAGCGGGGTACTCGCGTAGGTTCTCGCCAGCCCCCAACCGCTGCAGGATCTCGCAGATGACCTCCTGATCGGCATGAAATTCGGTAATCGAGCGTCCGACGTACTCTTCGCGTTCATACCCGAGCATTTCGAGTTCAGTTTTATTGACTCGAATAATGATCCCGTCAGGTCCCACCCAGTGGAGCCCGATCGTGGCGTTCTCAAAAAAGTCAGCCAGCTGTCGCTCACTCTCCCGCAGTCGCTCGTCACCGCGTTTTTGCTCGCTGATGTCACGGAACACGAGAATGCTTCCAATGACATTGCCATCGCCATTCCGAATCGGTGCTCCGCTGTCGTCAATCGATCTCTCTTGTCCCGTTTTCGAGATCAAGATCGTGTGATTCGCCAATCCCACGATCAGGCCCTCACGCAGGGCTCGCAGTGCGGGATT
>JAQGHS010000620.1 GCA_028291605.1 Planctomycetaceae bacterium
GGTTGAATTCCGTCACGGCGTGTTCTCCTTAATCGCATTAAATCATGTCTTACGATCCCTGCCCGCGGCCGTCTCAAGAGACTTACCATTTGGCACTCCCAACCAGTTCGCATTTTCGGTGCCGAAACCGGGAGTAGACTGGAAGAATGTCGCAAGCAACAGACCTGTTAAAGGTTATGGCTCACGAGACCGTCTTTCGCCTCCCCCCACCCGTGACAGAACACTGATCGGCAAAAAAGCAAATTGTTGCCGGGTGAAACTTGATCATCCGCGCCCTCTGCGGTTCACTTGTAAGGGCCACATCACCTGTCCCAACTGAACCGATTCTACGAAGCGGGTTTACGACAAAAAAACACGCCGTTTTTCCGTTGCAATTCTCCCCGTAAGACCTTGAGACTTTCCTCTCCCCTTAGTTGCTGCGTCCGGACGAATGATAAATAACTTGGCGAAAGCGCTGAGGAATAATTCATTGACGCGGCAGCCCTGCGAACGGAATCCGACTCTCCTTATAAGCTGCAAAACAGGCAAAGTCTTCCAGAGTCACGGAGTAGAGTGATAATGCGTATCAGTTCAGCAGGCATTCGCGAAAGCATCGCCGCCCGAATTCGGCGTCAACTCATCGAGTTCCTTCTAGCCGGCGGACTGATTGTCTGGGCTTTGGTAACCGGCGTGCGAGCGCAAGATGACGCACAGCCGACAGCCATCCCAGCGGTCGACAAATCGGAGGCGGACGAGCCCGCGATAGAAGTGCCGGTAGCCGAAGAACCAGCGGGGGAGAAACCGGCAGAAAAAGCATCTGCGACAGACAATCCCGCGGAAGGTAAACCAGCAGCGGAAGAACCGGCAGCGGACAAGCCAGAGGCGGCCAAACCTGCAACGGAAGAACCAGCGACGGAAAAACCCGCGGCGGACAATCCGGCCGTGGAAGAACCGGCAACAGACAAGCCGATGGCAGACAAGCCGGTGGCGTCGGGACTGAGTGGCCTGCTGCCTGAAGATGCTCCGGCCGATATCATCGCTACGCTCGGCACACTGCCGGAAACATGGACAGCATGGGGCGAAGGCATCACTCAAAAACTGAGCGATTTCTATTCTGCTCCGCCAGCGAATCTGGCCGCCCAGCGCGCGGTGATTGAGTTCCTGAAGGTGAAGCTCACGACCGTCAAGAGAGCCTTAAGCGATAATCAGTATGGCTCCATTCAAGCTCAGCTGATCACTCTGCGTGGTTCATTGGCCCGGCGAATTGATGTGCTGGAAGCGGTTCTCGACACGGCCACAGAAAATCCTGCCGCCACAATGGGACCAGCAGTCGATCAAGTCAAACAAGACTTGCTGGCTGCAACGGATGTTGCCGATGGATACCTCGATGCCGTCCAGGATGGCGGACCTTGGAAGACGTACCTCAGAACGGCAGAGGTCCGGGCCGTCGCCAGTGGCATGGATCCCATCAAGATTCTGGAGCAGATCCATCCCGTACTGGTGAAGCTGGACGATGCCTCGAAGACCACGGACACCGCTGTGCGAGCCTTCGCCAACGCCCCAGCCCTGCGAACCTATCACCGTGATCTCGGCCGAGCCGTCAGCGTGTTGATAAAGGTTTCCGGGGCAACCAATAAAGATGCAGTCCGCAACCAGCTGCAGGCCTTGGTGGCCGGCCTGGAAAAGTACGAAGCCAGCAGTACCACCGAAGCGGCCGTGCAAGTGCGTTCGGCCTACGATGCACTGCGCAATCTGACCGCCGACGGTGGAGCACGTCTGACGATCGCCTTGCGGCAGCACTATTTCAATTCCAACGTGCAAATCGCCATTTCTGAAGGCTTTTTCAATCGTAGGTTGGCGAAGAGCCAATCCGAAGATGGTGGGGTACGAGATTTCGTCCTGGGAGCCGACGTCTATGGTTCCCAGACCACAACGACTTTCTCGAACTTCGACCTCCTGCCCAGCGAACGGAACGCGGTCATTCGCATCAATTTGACCGGGAATGTTGATACCAACACTGAAGCCTTCAAATCCAGCGTCGTGATCTACTCGAATGGGAACAGCCAGTTCGTTGGAAGCAAGGACGTCTTTTTCGATGGTGTGACCTTTTCGACGAACCCCGCCAGCATCCAAGTCAATTCATCAAACACTCCTGTCGGAGCATCCACAAAACTCGACCACCTTCCGCTGTTGGGTAATTTCGCACGCAACTTAGCAATGGACGGAGCCATCAAGAAACAACCCCAGGCTGAAGCCATCGCCGCCGAACGGGTGGGCACCCGGGTTGGTCCTGAATTCGACAATGCCGTCGACAGTCAATTTGGTGAGTTGAATGCCAAGCTCAATGAAAAAGTCGTCACACCGCTGAAGTCCGACAATCTCTATCCCGACTTCAAGGCCTCACGCACCACCGATACCGAACTGCAACTCTTCAGCCGGTTGATGGCCGCTGACGAACTCGCCGGTGACGCCAATCCCACCGCGATCCTGGGCGAAGGGGATGTTGCGCTACGAGTCCACGAAAGCCTGATCAACAACGCACTTGACCGGCTGCGACTGGCCGGCATGATGATGACCGACGAAGAGCTGAAGCTCTTCCTCGAAGGCAAGTTGACCAAGCTCCGCAAGAAACCAGTCAACCTGGCCGAACCGAAACAGGCGACAGGACCGGAGGCCGATGAATATCCACAGGCATTTATCTTCGCCGACAAAGATCCGTTGCGGGTCAAAGTGGCCGACGGCAAGTTGATGATGATCATTCGAGCGGGCTTCCACCGCGAGGAATCCAAGGGGGGCGATATCCCGCCCCAAATCGTCACCGTCCCCTTAACACTCACGGTGCAGGGCGAGGACATTATCATCACCCGCGGCGAAGTGTCTGTGGATCCGGTCGATCCTGTGGCCAATGTTGCGGCCCAAGTGGCCCGGGCCGGAGTGATCAAAGGGAAGATTCAATCTGCCTTCCAGGAGAGCCGCCACTCACGCAAACTGACCCTCGAAAAAGACAGCCCCACGCCGATCAGCATCAGCGCGACTGAAATCATGGCCCTCGATGGCTGGCTGTCATTCCGCTTTCGCTAACCGATCGTCGTTGTTCGCTCCCCGAACAAAACGCGGTCAGCAAAGTAGCCTTCACGCAAATAGCTCATGATGCACCACACCATCGCCGGCGACCGGAACCGGCCTCCCCAATGGATCGGGAACGGTCGTGTGCGGATCAATTCCCAATAGGTGGAAGGCTGAGGCCAGAATGTCTTTCGGCGAAATGGGGTTCGACTTAACATCTCCGCCGATCTTGTCGCTTTCGCCAATTGCTTGACCCCGGCCCACTCCGGCACCCGCCAGGCAGACTGAATACACCCGCGACCAATGTTCGCGGCCGCCGCCCGGGCGGCTGTTTAACTGCGGCGTGCGACCATGTTCGCTCAGGCATAGCACGAGGGTCTCGTCGAGCAGGCCGCGGCTTTCCATGTCCCGCAGAAAGGCGGGGAATGAATGGTCGAATACCGGTAGGAGAAACTCCTTCAGTCGCGGGTAGTGGTTCGAGTGCGTGTCCCAGCCATTCGCGAAGTGGCTGTAGGTATCCCAGAAGACGCTCACAAACTTCCCACCCGACTCGATCACGCGCCGCGCGGCCAATAACGACTGTCCGAACAAGTTCATTCCATAATTGAGGCGCATCGACTCGGCTTCCTGCTGGACGTCGAGCGCTCGAGCCAGCCCAGCACTCGACAAGAGATCGTAGGCCGTGTGTTTCAGCCGCTCATAGCCACCCACTCGGGTATGAGCATCCAGATCGCGGCGGGTCGCGTCAAATTGCTCGAGCAACGATCGGCGCAAGCCTACACGGGCCAGCGTTGGCGCGTCCGCGGACGGTTTTTGTCCTAATACAAAGCGGTCATCGGAACGAATACCGGCGAATGGATCCAGCTTTCCAGAACCTTCCGCCAGAACGGGAACTTCTCGCGTGCCAGGTGCATCGAACGCCGTCCACAAGGGATCGTATTGTTGACCGAGAAACCCCGCATAGGGACCACCCAGCAACCGGAAATTCACGTGTGCATAGACCGGAAACGGTAACGCCACATTCCGGGGAATGGCCGGTCGCGCGAGAGGTTCTCGGCGCGTATCAAGATAGTCGACGACGGATCCAATAAAGGGCCATTCAGTACGATCGTTGGGATCAGATTCTTTCCGCGGATTGATCTCGGGAATCCCCGCTAACGCATAGTTTACCGCGTGAAACGGCCACGCATGAGTCATCGAGCGGACAATGGTCAGGCGGTCGGCAAGTTCGGCAAACCGGGGCAGTAGTTCGCCGACCGGTACGCCGGGAATGGCCGAGGAAATCGCCTTCAGCTCACCTTGAATGGCCGCAGGAGCATCGGGCTTAGGGTCGAACGTTTCATGTTGCGGTGGAGCCCCTACCAGATAGACCAGAATGCACGACTTGGCCCGTCCAAACGTCCCAGCAGCGGGACGGCTGGTTTGGGCCGCCTGGAGGCTCGAAAAGTCGGCCAGATTCAGGCCGAACAGACTCAATCCACCCAGATGCAGCAAGTCGCGCCGCGTGACCCCGTCACAAAGCGTCTTAGGATTGCCGAAGAGACGAATCATGGTGCACACGTCCTCGCAAGGACCTCTACTTAGGAAATCACCTGCACTCAACCAATGACTAATGACAAAGGACCAATGACGACCTCATCCAAACAATCCCGTCACCGCATGTCCTTCCGAAAGAATATGCGGGCGGCCCAGGGTATCGGGAATGACCTGCGACGGATCGATTCCAAACGCCGAATAAATCGTAGCAGACAAATCGGCAATGTGGATGGGCTTGTCTCGAGGATACCAGCCTAGCCGATCGCTCGATCCAAAATACTGGCCCCCCGGCAGTCCTCCGCCAGCCATCAGGATGGTATAACAGCCAGGCCAATGATCACGTCCGGTCGTATTGTTGCTGTTGTTGGAACGTCGCGCGCCAATCAGCGGCGTCCGCCCGAATTCGCCGGCCCAGATCACCAAGGTCTCATCTAACAACCCTCGGGAATGCATGTCTTCCAGCAGGGTGGGAAGCGCCTGATCGACCGGCGGCAGCAATTCTTTTTTCAACCGGGGAAAGTTATTGAGATGTGTATCCCAACTGGGTTCATCAATCGCAGCAACCGGCGTGTAGACAGTCACAAACGGCACGCCCGCTTCGACCAGGCGGCGGCCCAGCAGCGTGGATTGCCCGACCAAGTTGCGTCCGTAGCGGTCGCGCAGTTTGTCGTCTTCCTGACTGAGATCAAACGCACTGCGCGTTGAATTCGAATCGAGCAGCGCATAGGCACGACGATAACTCTCCCCCACCGCCTCCACGGAAGCCGTGGCCTCCAGACGCCGCATTCCCGCATCAAACCCCTGCAAGAGGCTCTTCCGCCGTAACGCCCGGTCCTCATTCATCTCGGCGGGCAGCTCGAGTTCATCCATTTTGAACTTGGCAGAACTAGGATCGCGTAGTACCAGATACGGATCGTAAGCGGTCCCCATGAACCCGGCATTTTGCCCTGGACTGGTCGCCGGGCCATTCCGCAGGATGTAGGGGAGCGATACAAACGGCGGCAGCGCGTCCGGCTTATCAACCAGTCGCCCCACGACCGACCCCATGTGGGGGTAATCTTCGCGACTCGCAAACGTCTTATTCGAGACTGCCAGAGACTCGCCCACTTCTCGACCAGTGAGGGCCGCGTAGATCGCGGGATTATGGCACAACATCCGATGATGCACCGAGCGCACCACCAGCACTTTATCCATCTGCCGCGACATATTGGGCAGATGTTCGCAGACGGGCATGCCGGGAACATTGCTGTCGATCGGGCGGAATTCGCCGCGGATCGTTTCGTCGCAATCGGGTTTCATGTCGAAGGTGTCGATCTGGCTGACACCGCCGGCTTGAAACAACAGCAGGCACGATTTGATCCGCGCCTTCCGCTGCGCCCCGTGTGCCCGAGCATTCAAGACATTCATCAACCCCGAAGACAAGAGCGAAACACCACCCAATTGCAGCAGTTCACGTCGACGAAACCGCTGGGTTGCGCGCTGAAATTCTTCACAATTACCGCTCGGCACTGTGGATGGACTGCCCATGAGGCCTCCGCGAAATTCTATCCGGAACGAGCAGCGAGCGCGTGGTGGACGACTAACCACCCTGATTCAGAGGCTCCATCGTAACCCGCCCCGCTGTTCGATAAAAGATGCGATATCCGTTGAGACCTGAATTTCCCAGGAATCAGCTCGCCTTGCTCCCACCCTGATCAGGAGCTATCGTTGATGGAGCGCACGTTGTCGACGAAGCCACCGGAAGTAACTGCATGCTGCGATTCTTTGATGAGCGAAACGGGAACCGCAGAGACCTCAATCGGCAGGAGTTTCTCCGCATCGCCAGCCTGGGAACCCTGACCGCCGCCGGCTGGCAAAGTGCATCAGGGGCCGACAGCATCACCCCAGCCTCCACCAAGAATTCGCTGAGTGGTGTCCGTCGGGCCAAATCAGTGATCGTTGTGTTCGCCAGCGGTGGCCAAAGCCAGCTGGAGATGTGGGATCCGAAGCCCGAAGCTCCCCTCGAAATCCGCGGCGCTTTCGCCCCGATCTCGTCGTCAGTTCCAGGAACCATCCTTTCGGAGCATCTGCCGAAGATTGCACGGCTCGCTGACAAATACACGCTGATCCGGACGATGTCGCACGCCGATCTCGATCACGGTTCGGCGGTCTACTTGTCGCTGACCGGTCAATATCACTCCAGGATCAGCTCGAACCCAGTCCCAAAGCCGAACGACCTGCCATCGCTGATGTCGATCTATCAACGACTCCGTCCGGGCGAGGGGACAATCGCGCCCGCGGTGCAACTCAATGGGCCGATCATCGTCGCGCCACAAGATATTGCCCCAGGCCAATTCGGGGGATTATTAGGCCGGGATTTCGATCCGATGTTTGTCGGCAACGTGAACGCCGACGCCGTCGCGATCCCTGGACTGGTCTCTCAGCCGGATTTGCCGTCCGTTCGTATCCGCGAGCGTGAACGCCTGCTAGCCGCCATTGATCGTTCATTGAAAAGCCATGAAGCCAGCGCGCGGATGACCGATCTCGACGGACAATATCACAAGGCCTTCGAATTGCTTGCCGACCCGCGAACCCGTGAAGCCTTCGATCTCTCCGCAGAGCCCGACCAGCTCCGCCGCCGTTACGGCCGCCACCGGGCCGGTCAGGCGTGCCTCCTGGCCCGCCGCTTGGCCGAGGCTGGCGTTCCCTTGATCACGGTGGTCTGGAATCATCAAAGTCGCGGGCAAGATCTGCACCCCGAAGATGACGAGTTCTACGGCTGGGACACTCATAACGATATCTTCGATGTCCTGCAGAACCGACTGCTACCGCGCTTCGATCAGAGTTTTTCCGCATTGTTGGAAGACCTCGGATCACGCGGCATGCTGGATGACACCTTAGTAATCTGCATGAGCGAATTCGGCCGCGCACCATTGGTGGCCTTAGAAAGAAACTTTCTCGGATCCAGTCCCGGTCGAAAACATTGGGCCGCAGCCTATTCCATCCTGCTGGCCGGGGCGGGGGTCTCGCAAGGCAAGGTCGTCGGCAAGACCGACCGTTACGGAGCTTACCCCGCTTCAGAAAGCTACGGCCCGTGGGACATCGCCGCGACCATCTTCGCCGCGTTAGGCATTTCACGGGATGACCACTATTTCGATCCATTGAGCCGTCCGTATCCGGTGACGGTTGGGACGCCGATTGGAGCAGCGTATGCGGGATAACGAATTACTGACCGGCGAGTTGGTGAGCCGGGTGCCGTAAGGCCCCGGACCTCGTGTTTGACGGAGCAGAGACGAGAACATCGATTCCTTAATTAAGGGTGCGCAGGATGTCGCGTGGATCGATACACCTTGTCGGGTGGATGGTACTGGGGCTCATCGCGTTCGAAGCCGACCTCGTCTGGTCGACGTGTCAGGAAGTACCAAATGAGCCGATCATTGAGCAATTCGATTTGCCCATTGAGGGTGCTTTCATCCTAATCCCGGTAACGATTCGCGATAAGGAGTATCGATTCATTCTCGACACGGGTTGTTTTATGACGACTGTCGATATCTCGTTGCTAGGAGATGCAACGAATCTGAATCAGACCATCAAGGTTGCCAAAATCGATAAGCCATCTCCATTGTTTGAG
>JAQGHS010000642.1 GCA_028291605.1 Planctomycetaceae bacterium
GAGTTCTGCTACGAATGGTCTGCGACTACTCGGAAGTCACATCAAACGAAACTCCCTGAGCCAGCGGCAAATCGCTGCCGTAATTTACGGTGCAGGTCTGCCGACGCATATAGGCCTTCCAGGAATCGCTCCCGGCCTCGCGCCCTCCGCCGGTATCTTTCTCACCACCGAATGCTCCGCCGATTTCGGCCCCCGAGGTGCCAATGTTGACGTTGGCAATACCGCAATCACTGCCCGCCGGCGACAGGAACTGCTCGGCTTCAGTCAGGCGATCGGTGAAGATTGCAGAGGATAACCCCTGATCGACTGAGTTATGTTGCTCGATCACCTCGTCCAGATCCTGGTAGGTCATCGCATACAGGATCGGGGCAAAAGTCTCCTCGCGGACGATCGGCATCTCGGATCGAGCTCGAATGATGGTCGGTTCGACAAAGTATCCGGGGCGATCGACACGGCTGCCACCATAGAGGACGCGGCCTCCCTGGTGACCTGCGGCAGTAACTGCGGCCAGCATGTCGGTCACGGCTTTCTCAGAAACCAGAGGACCGAGAAGGACGTTCTCTTCCCACGGATTACCGAGCTGAATCCGTTTGTAGATCGCCACCAGTCGGTCCAGGAATTCGTCGGCGATGGTGTCGTGCAGAAACAGCCGCCTGAGGCTGGTGCAACGCTGGCCCGCAGTCCCGACCGCCGCAAACGTGACGGCACGCAAGGCCAGTTCGATGTTGGCCGTGGGCGTCACGATGATGCCGTTGTTGCCGCCCAGTTCCAGCAATGATCGGCCCAATCGTCCAGCGACCGTTTGTGCTAAACGACGCCCCATCGCACAACTACCGGTCGCGGAAATCAGGGGGACTCGTCGGTCTTCGGCCAGCGTTTGACCGACGACGGAACCACTGCCGATGCACAGCGTGAAGACGCCGTGGAGATCGTGCTTGTCAAGCACTTTGTTGACGATGTGCTGGACGGCAACGGCGGTCAGCGGCGTTTGTGAAGAGGGCTTCCAGACGCAGGTGTCGCCGCAGGCGGCCGCCAGGCAGGCATTCCAAGCCCAGACTGCAACGGGAAAATTGAAGGCCGTGATAATTCCCACCGGCCCCAGTGGCTGCCATTGCTCGAACATCCGGTGCTGCGGACGTTCGCTGGGCATCGTCAGACCGAACAATTGCCGCGACAGACCGACGGCATAGTCGCACATGTCGATCATTTCCTGGACTTCACCCAGCCCTTCGGACAGGATTTTGCCAGTCTCCAGGGTCACCAGCAGGCCGAGATCCGCCTTGTGAGCACGCAGTGCTTCACCGATTTGACGGACGATCTCGCCACGTTGCGGAGCGGGGAGCAATCTCCAGCGTTTGAAGGTTTTGGTCGCGGTTTGCACGACGGTTTCGTATTGTTCTCGCGAAGCGGAGAGTACCGTGGCTAACGGTTGCCCTGTCGCCGGATTGACCGAGACGATCTCCGGCCCGGGGCAGTCGAGCCATTTATCAGCGAACGCACCCTGATTGAGTGAATCGATCCCCAGTCGTGCCAAGACGTCGGTAAACATGATGAGCCTCCATGACCATTGTATACCGCGACCCCTCGTAGGATAGGCATCCTGCCTGTCCGTCTATGTTTTGAAAAACAGCCGTAAAAAATGAATCCAGACGAGTCCAGTGGCGTAAGCCCCCGGATTCTTCTTCGCGGCCGACGCTAAAAAAACGTCGCAAACAACGCCGACGTTTTTTGTCACGTCGGCCATGGAATCATAACTTCTACGGTGTCAATTTGACGGACAGGCAGGATGCCTATTCTACGGTTTCGCGGCGTCTGGCTTGAGTGCCGTCACGTGAATCTTGAATTGCTTCGCCACCTTGAGACCGTCCTTTTGACCGGTCTCGGCAACGATCACATCGACCGTTTCATCGTGTTCGGTTGCCGATTTCGGAGCAGTCCATTCGAAGGATCCCGTCAGCGGATCCATCCGCGCCCCCTGCGGCACCGAGGCTCCAAATCGAAATTCGATCGGCTGGGATGGCACGTCGGGATCGATTGCCCGAATCAGGAACATCAGGGTTTCGCCAGCGACGACGGTTTGTTCGCCGATGTCAAAGATGACCGGCGCCTCGTTGACGTTCTTGACGACAACCGAGAACTTGGCAGTGACTTCCGCTTTCTGGGGCCCCGTATTATGAACTCCGATTTCCACCTTGTGCGTCTTCTTGCTTTGCAATTCTGACGGTTTCCAGTGAAACACACCCGTTTTCGGATTAATTTTCGATCCCGTTGGACCGGAGACGATTCGATATCGCAGCGTATTAGCAGGCGCGCCTGCGACGTGTGCCACAGGCTTCACCGTCAGTGTTTCTTGTTCCGCGATCGTTTGCTTGGCAATGGGCTCCAGCGTGATGATCACAGGAGTCGGTTGCAGGACCACCACAGCCCCGATGGCCAGGACCGCAACGAGAGCGAGTCCGCCAACGATGATCCAAGGCAAACTTTTCGACGACTGGGAGCGACTCATAACGAAACCTGACTGGGGAGCGGCGAGGACAGTTGTGTCCATACACAAGATCACACAGTTTATCCAGAATCGGTAACTGCGTGCAAACTCGGGTCCATCATGAAGTGTCGCTGATCGCCCCGCGATCAGACGCGTGTGATTGCAGAGCCTTCACAGACACTCTTCGACACGTTTTGTTACAGTGAAAAGGCGATCAAACGAATTGTCCGGGGTCTCACAGCAAATGGTACTCACGTTGTGGCCCGACTTGTGAGCGGCACGGCGCTAGCCGCCGGTTCGTCCTGGAAACATGAAACACAGAACCGATGGCTAGCGCCATTCCGCTCACAAACTGAGTACCGAGCCGTTTGACATAGGAAGTCCTCGTGACGCTCGATTTTCTGCCGACTGCCGACATCGAAACACTACGTTTCCGGGCAGGTGTTCTCGCGGCCATTCGCCAGTTCTTTGATCAACGAGATCATTTTGAGGTCGACACGCCGTTGTTATCGCAAGATCGCGTGATCGACTCGAATATTGAGCCGTTTGTTATTCCTCAGGCTGTCGGCGGTCAGGATCTGTTTCTGCAGACTTCCCCTGAGTTCGCGATGAAACGTTTGCTGGTGGCCGGTGCGAAGGCCATCTATCAACTGGACAAAGTCTTTCGCCGAGACGAACGCGGCCAACGGCATAACCCGGAATTTACCATGCTGGAATGGTACGCCGTCGGGACCGACCATCAGCAGCAGATGCAGTTCACAGAAGAGCTCGTGCGGCGGGTGTTTGAGCTGTCGCCGGTTCGTCAACTGCCAACGGCCCCGTTCCGTCGTTCGAGTTACCAGGAGGCATTTCAACGGCAGTTGGGAATTGATGTCTTCAAATTGGACGGCGCAGCGCTGAGCGAAGTGGCGCGGCAGCACGCGGTCAATGTCCCGGAATCGCAAGCCGCAGACGACCGAGACGGCTGGCTGAATCTCCTGCTCGCGGAGCTCATAGAACCTCTCTTGGGGCGTGACGTTCCCGAGTTTCTCTATGACTATCCGTCATCCCAGGCGGCATTGGCACGGGTACGTCCGGGACCTCCGGCAGTCGCGGAACGGTTCGAACTCTATCTGGACGGAATCGAACTCTGCAACGGGTATCACGAACTGGCAGATCCCGAAGAGCTACGCGAGCGAATTCGACAGACTTGGACGACTCGCGAGGGCGATCCGCCAGTCAGCAGTCGCCTGTTGCAGGCCATGGAGAGCGGGCTTCCCCCTTGTTCGGGCGTTGCGCTGGGAGTTGATCGCCTCGTAATGCTGGCGGCCGGAAAGACCCGGCTCGATGAGGTGATCGCGTTCCCGATTGAACGCTGCTGACGGCAATGGAAAGATACCTGTCGATACTGACAGCGTCAGCCATGCGATCCCGTGGCCATTGCCTTGGGCTCTGCAGTTGCCGACTCGTTTGCTAGAATCCCCATTTCTCGATATGAAATTCGCATATTTTCCCGTTCACGGCATTTCCAAGACCGCAATTGCGAATCATCAAAGGGTTCAGCGACGCGTGCTTGGCAATTGACGCCGTACAACGTTTTATTTCCAACAGCAGTGTGGTCTCTGTCCATGTTTATCGAACTCTCCGAAGTCGCCCAGACGAATGTCACGCTGGGTGTCTTCGTGGCCATCATCGTCGCGTTGTTTCAAGAACGCATCGGACCGGAAATCGTCATGCTCGCGGGCATGATGCTCCTGGTGGCGTTTGGCGTCATCGATTTAAAAACGGCATTGGAAGGCTTCGCCAATACGGGCGTGATCATGATCGCGGCCCTGTACGTGGTCGGCGCGGGGTTGCAGGCGACGGGCGCCATCCAGGTCATCAGCCGGTGGATGCTCGGCCGACCGACTCAGAAAACAGGGCTCCTGCGATTGATGGCGCCGGTGGCCGGATTGTCAGCGTTCATGAACAACACCCCGCTGGTCGCCTTCATGATGCCTGTGTTCATTCAACTGGCCAAACGGTTGCGTATTTCACCTTCCAGATTCCTCATTCCACTCTCCTATGCCGCCATCCTGGGCGGTGTCTGCACCTTGATCGGTACCAGTACCAATATGGTGACCGAGAGCATCATCCGCGACAAAAAGCTGCCGCCGATGACCATGTTCGAGCTGTCGGTCGTCGGGGTGCCGATTGCTATTGTCGGCCTGCTCTACCTGACCTTTATAGGCCGCCGCCTCTTACCGGATCGCCAAGATCTGCTGGAACACATTGAAACTCACCGCCGCGAATATACGATCGAAATGCTGGCGACTGCGGCTTGCCCGTTGATTGGGCAAACCGTCCGTCAGGCCGGACTGCGGGAACTGCCCGGACTCTATCTCTACCGCATCGAACGTGGCTCCGAGACGATCTCACCGGTCGATCCGCTCGAGAAACTGCGGGTGGGTGATGTCCTCAGCTTTTCCGGGATTGCGTCGACGGTAGTTGATTTGCAGAAAATTCGCGGGTTTGTTTCAATCGATCATCTTGATCCGCCAAGCCAGATCACTTCACTGACCGATTCCAAGAGTGCGGCGAACAATCCCATGTCGCTCG
>JAQGHS010000663.1 GCA_028291605.1 Planctomycetaceae bacterium
GCTCATCTAGCTTTGCCAGCAACTCATCCGCGGCCGCCTTCACGTCCTGGGAATATTGTTCGCGCAGTTCGGCCAGCTTCGCATCGAATTTTTGTTTGGCCGAATCGATTGCCTTGCTGATCTCCGCTTCATCGGCCATGCCCACAATGGTCAGAGACATCCATACCAAGGCAATCCAAACGGGACGAAATCGAGACATCGCGAAACCTCGGCAAGTCGTGGCAACACTTCGCTTATTACAGGGTACGGCTCCCATCAGAAATGTCCTCACCCGAGTCGTCGCCTTCTCCGACTACCGATTGTGAGCGAATCGGGAGCCTTCCGTTGCGAAAACGTCGTCGAACAGCGCTTCATTCTGGTCGTCTGGCATTCCCGTGTCAATCTTGATGTTTTGTACTTCTGAATAGATGCCAATTCATCAAGGGCAAGTTTAAGGAATAGGCAATCCGCACAATTCCTGTTGCTAGTAGTCCGCACTGAGGTGCACCAAGCAAGACGGACGAGACCGACGGAACCAGGCAATCCCCTCGGCGGAAACCAGTGTGTCGTGAATCCACACCTCTTCGAGACGACTTGCCGCAGTCAACTTAGACAACGCACGGTCATTGATGCTGGTATGCGCCACGAACAGCATTTCTAACTGATTCAACAAATGCAACTGGGGAAAACTGGCACCCGTCACCTGAGTGTCGTCCAGATCCAAGCACCACAGATTGCGTAAGTTGTCCAGCAGGTTTAGGGACGAGTCCGTAATCCCCGTTTCGTTCAGAGACAGGACTTCCAGTTGAGAGAGGGAACCGACAGCCCGCAAGCCGTCGTCGGAAATGTGCGTATGGGTGAGGTTCAGAACCTCGAGTGTCGGAAGCAACACCAGAGACTGGACCCCCAGATCAGTGACCGGGCAATCGGTCAGAATGAGCTCGGTAATGGGCTCTAGCGCAACGAGTTCGGCCAATTGCCGATCATTGGCACGACAGGATGACAGGTCGATCCGCCAGGCCTCGGAGTCGGTATCAATCGCAAATCGGGCACCAGCATCACGCAATTGATCGTGAACCAACTGAGCCTGTCGATCCCGCGGAGGCCGCGGCCAGAGCAATGACCCACACTTGGCACAGGTGGCATCTCCAAAGAACGATGGTTCTATAATGCTGCGCTTACCGCAGACATGACACCACCAACCTTCACCATCCGGTACCAATGCTGTGCGTTTCATGAATTGTGATTCGGGGCCAGCGAACGCTTCGTCTCGCCAAACGGCACTTGTCAATTCTACCGCTTGAAGACTTCGGACTTGCCGCACGGGAAGAATTTGTCGGTGCATTACGGCTCCGCGATTCCCAAGTCTCGGCAGATCTTCCGTATCAGAAAATCGTTGACCTCCCGATGACGTGGAACAGCGGATGTTTGATTGTCTGCAGGATTAAAATACAGACTATGCTTAGATCCCTCCCGGAGTAGCTGGCACCCGTGAAACTCCAGATGTCGAATCAGGTCGAGCCGCTTCATTGCGCTGCCAAATCGAACGGCTCCCTCGAAACGACCTTGCCCGCAATTGACTTCTCGGCCAATTCCCGATTGGCGTCGAGCACCATTTGGACCGCCTCCTTCAGGTTCTCTCGAGTCTCTTCCATCGTTGATCCTTGAGTATTCGCACCGGGAAGTTCTTCCACGAATCCGATATACCCTTCAGGAACAGACA
Source organism: Planctomycetaceae bacterium (assembly GCA_028291605.1). Lineage (GTDB taxonomy): Bacteria > Planctomycetota > Planctomycetia > Planctomycetales > Planctomycetaceae > JAKFVC01. Next base: position 1,703 of record JAQGHS010000663.1, read on the forward strand.
TAAAGACTGCAGTCAGTTTCATTAGCAATTCTCCCGCGAAGCAGATCCGATCAAGTTCCATATTAGCATAGATATGCCTCGTTGATAGGCACGACTCAAGGCGTGACCAGACTGAGTTTATTGGCCCATTGTTATTTGGCACTGCACCGCATCTTAAGTTAGCCCCAATCAAAGCGAATCAGCGACTTCGACCAGCGACCTAAAATTCAATCGTACATCCGCAGTTCAATGTTCTTGCCTGTTAATGCCTTGTAGGCATGTGCAAGTCGCTCGCGAGCCAGAACTGAGCCAGTCCTACGTTGTCCCCACAAGAGCTGATCCTTGTCGAGCAACGGTCCCAGCAATTGGAGTCTATGCGCTTGTGCAAGTTGCTCGCGGGCCAGAACCGATTCGGTTCTACGGTACTGCCACACGAGTTGATCCGTGTCGAGTAACGGTTCCAGCAGTTTGAGGCGACCGATTGCCTGCTCGGCTGTTTGATCGGATCCAGTCGTCATCTCGGTCAACAAGTTATCGGTGAGGTAGCACACGGCGGCTTGCGTACTGGGGGGGACCGCCAGGAAGAGGCTGAACGCGGTGACCGCCACCCCTCGCCGGAAACCGCTGCCGGCCCTTTCTCTCGCGTGCATCGCGCAGTGCCAGAATGTGGCTGCCGTTAAGAACGGGGAGAAGCCGAAGATCCCGATAAAGACCATCAGGCCAACGAAACTGATTGGCAATATGACCATTCCCAGCAGCATCGCAAATACGCAGCCACCTAACAATAATCCTGTGAAGAGCGAAGGCCACTGCCGACTGATCAACCAGGCAATCAAACTCAACATGGAAATGGCGATATATTTGTAGCAGAGCATCCTGTATGGACCGAGGATCGGTTGGGTAACGCCTCTGCTGAAGATGATCGGATCGCATGCCAGACAAGCCAGCGGAAGAATGATCCCCAACAGTACCGCAATAAATGGTTCGCGGAAGATGCTTGGAACGGGCTGACGCTGCTCAGTTGGCGTTGTCAGGTCAATCACGATTTCTGTCGACATTGGAAAGGACTCTTTTCCCTAAAGCTCTCTACAATGACGGTACACTGCATTCAGTCACCGGTTGGCAACCCCCGGCGATCTCGAAGAGGTGCCGATCAATTCCGCTTCGCGTTCCGTCGAGAGGGCCACGGGCAGGCTGTGATTGAGTAACCATGTTCGGACGTGATTCACTGTAACTTGCGGATCGGTCAGGGTCAGCCCCAGTTCAACGGCTCGTTCGCTGCTCACGTGCATTAGGCTGCTGCGACGACCGCCTTTCGGTCTGTAAAGGGGAAGCTCAAATTCCGTCAGACCGGCCTCTCGGATGATCTCTGCGGCAACCCACAAGATGTTCCGCGCACCAAGGACCGCCATGAACTCTTTCCACGTCAGGCGCGGGCCCGCGAGGTTGAAACTCCCTGCGAAGCCGTTCTCGCTGACAAGTCTTGTGAATCGCGCGACATCGCCGGCATCGATGACTTGCACGTAGTCGGAGCCGTCACCCGGAGCGAGCATTGGCCCGCCCTGTGTGGCGCGGCGGACCCAATATGAGAAGCGGTCGAGTGGGTCATAGGGGCCCGCGACCACTTGCGGCCGTAACACCGTGCAGCGATCGGAGTAGACCTCTTGAACGATGTTCTCGCAGGTGACCTTGAGGGGCCCGTAGGTCTCGGCGTTAACTTCAATGATGTTTTCGGATGCGGGTGGTAATCGCGGTTGTGTCTCGTACACGGGACCGAACACCGGGTCACCATAGACGCTGACGGCGCTCAAATACACGTAATGGCCCACGCACGATTGCAGCATTTCGGCACTCCCCCGAACTTGCCGGGCCGTGTAGCCACTCACATCGATACACACATCCCACGTGCGGCCCGTCAGCGATCCGAGTCCACTCGGGCCATCGTCGCGGTCGCCACGTAGTCGCTCCACGGGGATGGGCAGTTCGTCGGCGGATCTCCCTCGGTTCAAGACGCTGACTGTATGCCCTGCCCTCACCAGTTCCTCGACGATGTGTCTCCCGACGAACTGTGTGCCACCGAGGACAAGGATCTTCATAGTCGGCCTCTACAGGTCATCCAGTCGCAGCAAGCCCATGCAACAGACATCATAATACTGGCCTTGGACAAAACTGCCGCGGCGCCGCACACCTTCATGCTCGAACCCCAGTTTCTCATAGAGTTTGATGGCATTCAGATTATCTGCACGGACAGTTAACTCCAGCCGCGTGAGCCCTCGCGCCCAGCCTTTCGTAATTGCGGCCTGCATCAGCGGAGTCCCCAAGCCCTTGTGACGAGCCTCGGGGAGCAGCGCGATGCCGATTACTCCCACGTGAGCCCGTGACTGTCCAAACACGGGTGCCACGTCGCACCATCCGACGACCTTCTCATCGTCCAGAGCTACGAAATGCGGGAAATCAATGGCGATGATGTTACGGTAATATGCCAGGGAATCTTCCCAGGGTGGCGCGGCGGTCAGTGCCAGAAACTGCAGCTCGCGTGCGACCACATCGAGTGCCTGATGTAACCCGAGGAAATGGCATTCTGCAGTGGGAGTGATGGAATAATTCATGAGGTCAATTACTTCAATGCGAAACGATACGCAATTCTTCGACCCCGGATGGGGTCGCAGAGATTAGCCGGTGGTTTAGCGCAGCGACACCACCGGAAACGGGACAACAATGAATCGTCGACCCTGGTGGGGTCGCAGAACCCAACGGTGCGGCCCCTCCCGGGTCGAATAACAATCGCTGCCGCATTCCGGTGGGGTCGCGGCGCTCAACCACCGGCTACTCTCTTTAATCC
>JAQGHS010000674.1 GCA_028291605.1 Planctomycetaceae bacterium
TTGTTTGACCGAGGCCATATTGGCACGCCCGAACCGTTCGGCCGACTTGTGAATCAGGGAATGATTCTCGGTGAAGCCGAGTTAACCGGCTACCAGGATGCCGCCGGCCAGTGGGTCCCCGCCAACCTCGCTACTGACGGTCCTGACGGTGGTCCGGCCCATGTTCACAAGCAGTCCGGCCAGCCTTTAACCTCGATCAAGTTGACTGCTGATCAAGTCATCAAGCAGGGGAACGATTTCGTTCTCGCCTTACAGCCTGGAATCTCTGTCGACAGTCGCGCTTACAAGATGTCCAAATCTCGCGGCAACGTCATCAATCCGGACAGCGTCGTGCAGGAATACGGCGCGGACGCACTGCGGCTCTATGAGATGTTCATGGGCCCGTTGGAAGCGACGAAGCCGTGGAACATGAGCGGCGTCGAAGGGATCGCTCGCTTCCTGGCTCGCGTCTGGCGTATGATCGCTGACGAACGCAACGACGAAGTCGTGTTGCATCCGGCGGTGCAGGACGTCGCGCCGACAGCCGACCAATTGCGAACTTTACACAAGACCATTGCGGTCGTGACTCAGGGTTTAGATGCCTTGAGTTTCAACACTGTCATCAGCCGGCTGATGGAATTCGTCAACGAAATCAGCCCGCAGGAACCGCGTCCGCGAGCGATCCTCGAACCGTTCGTCCTGTTGCTGAGCCCGCTCGCCCCGCATCTCGCGGAAGAGCTGTGGGAGTTGCTCGGACACACTCAAACGCTGGCCTACGAACCCTGGCCGCAGTTTGATCCGCAGTTGCTCGTCGAGAGTGAAGTGGAGATTCCGGTTCAGGTAGGCGGCAAGCTGCGAGGCCGCATCAAGTTGCCTGCCGGTGCCAATCAGGAGACCGCCGAAGCCGTGGCCAAGGCCGATCCGAATGTGTCTCAACATCTGACCGGCAAACAGATTGTCAAAGTGATCTTCGTGATGGATCGCATGTTGAATTTTGTGGCGAAGTAGCGTCCCGTAGGATAGGCATCCTACCTGTCCATCGCGGAGCGACAAAGCGATGAACCAATAGTCTGTCGCGATCAAATGGCGATCGTAGGATGAATGGACTTCGGGTTTGTCACTATGACAGGCAGGATGCCTATCCTACGAAAGCCCTCGACAACTGTTTCAACTTCGCACGCCGTGGCCTACAATTGATAGACCGATTATCGATTCCCCATTCCCCATTCCCTGATCACCAGCACGTAAGCATCCATGCGATTCCGGCCCAGAGGTGTCCCTCGACTTGGACGACGTCGCGATCAGATCCGCGTCGTGATGCTCGTGGGCACGCTGATGATCGTGATCATGTCGATCTTCAAATCGGCCCACCCTAAAAATTGGGCCTGGTTGAATCCGCCTCAGAAGAAGCAACAGCGGCCCCTCTCGCCCGAAGAAGATCAACGCATCAAGCTGCTGCAGGAAACTTTGACCCAGCAGGTGGTCGGCCAGCCGGGCAAAGCCGTGCCGAAAAAGAAGGGGGCCGCCAACCCGAAGGTTGCCGCGAAACCCGCTGAGCCCGAGCAAGCGCTGCGCATTCCCAAGGCCGTGTTCGCCAACATCAACGAGCGTGTACTCTTCATCCGGCATGCCGAAGGCGAAGCCTATTGGACGGTGTTCGCCAAGTTGCGGGACCTTCCTCAGGCAGATCTCGAGCAGGCCGCTTTGCAGGATGTCACCTACACCCAGTTGTTCTCGGACCCTGATTTCTATCGCGGCCGTCTAATCACCCTGGAAGGGGAATTGCTGCAACTCAATCGCCTGCCAAAACACGAGAACGATGCAAAGATCGAAGTCGTCTATGAAGGCTGGATCCGCAATGCCGATTCGGGCAAGAATCCGTACGTGTTTCATTGCCTCGACAAGCCGGCGGGATTGAGGGAAGGCGACAAGATCAGCGAGAAGGTGTCGATCACCGGCTACTTTTTCAAGCGCTACCAGTACCCAGCCAAGTCGGGTCTGACGTACGCCGCCCCGTTGCTGTTGGCGAAGCGCATTCGCTGGTTCCCCCCGGTCCAACGGAAAAAGGATGCGGATCCTCGCTGGGTGCCGTGGGTGCTGGGCGGAATTGCCGGAGTCGGAATCAGCTTGGGAGGGGCGATTTGCTTTTTCATTCTGCGCGATCAACGTCGCTCGAATGCACAGTTAAAACGCTTCGCCGCGCCAGCGATTTCAGACTTCGGACCGATTGAGCCACCGCCGGAATAAGGTGTGGCGTGATTTCGTAGGACGGGTCTCCAGGCCCGTCCGAGTCCGTAACATTCGACTTGGCGGAGACTTGACCCTTGCGAGCTTCGCGCAGAGCACGGCATGCCTGCTAATAAACCATCAGAAAATCGCAGCGGTTAAGAAACGATCAAAGTCGTGCGCTGCGTGAAGCTCGCGAGGGACAATCGTGTATTGCGCCGGTGGTTACGGGATCGGACTGGCCTGGAGACCCGTCCTACGAATTCATCCTCTGAAATCACGTCGAGCGAACCACCACGAATTCGGTCAGCAACTCCAGCACTTGACGCGCTGGGGAATCGGCCAGACAAGCCAATGCCGCTCGCGCACCTTCGACGTATTCAAACGCCCGCTGACGAGCATATTCCAACGAGTCACCAGCCCTCAATAGTCGATTGAGTTCGGCCTTGGACTCGGCGCTGGGATGGGCCAGCAATTCGCGGATCTTCACGGCGTCTGCCGGAGCGGCTTCGGCCAGCAATCGAATCAGAGGCAATGTGAGCTTCTGCTTTTCGAGATCCGAACCCAGCGACTTGCCCGTTTCCTGTTCGGTGCCGCAAACATCCAGCAAGTCGTCAGCGATCTGGAACGCGATACCCAGGTTGCGACCATACCGATCCATCGCCTGGACAGTGGCCTCAGATCCGCCCGCAAAGTGAGCACCCAGGTAGCAGGACACGGCACACAGTTCGGCGGTCTTGCCCTCGATGATGTTGAAGTATTGCTCTTCAGTCAGCCCCGAGTTCCCGCGTTCGTGAATCTGGGCCAGTTCACCTTCGCAAACCAGGTTGGTCGCGCGGCCAATCAACCGGCAGGCCAGGGTGCTTTCCAGGCTGCTCGCCAAATGGAACGCGTGCGTGAAGAGATAGTCTCCCAGTAGAACACTGGTCTCATTGTTCCAGCGAGAATTGACGGTCGCGACATGTCGCCGGGTTGTGGCATCGTCGAGGACATCATCATGAACGAGAGTGGCCGTGTGGATCATCTCCACCACTGCAGCCAGCACATGGTGCGAAGCATCCACTTCCCCGACGGCCTGGGCGGTCAACAACAGCAACATCGGCCGCAGTCGTTTGCCACGATACGTATTGAGATGCGTCAGGACATCCGCGACATAGGGATGATTGCTGCGCAGTTCGCGATGGAAGACGACTTCCATTTCGTGCAGGTCATTCCCGATCAGGCTGAGAATCGTCGCCTGCAAATCGTTGGAATTCGCCTTTTCGCTCGTCGCTTTTTGAACCATGACGTACTCTTCCACCCCCAACGGACCGATTGTCTCGGGTCCGCACTGTTCGATAATCATCGCCCTTCAGCAATCGCCGACCAAAACACGGCAAATCGAATGCCAGCAGTCAGCGATCTCTTCGTCCATTCCTGAATTGCGGTTTCTACTTTGAAATTGCTTCCATTTCTCGAGACCTATCAAGTCTCATCGCGACGGAAGTGTCCGCTCTTGCCACCCGATTTTTCGAGCAACATCGTCGGACCGAGCACCATCGCCCGGTCAACGGCTTTGCACATATCGTAAACCGTCAAGGCAGCCACGCTGACTGCGGTGAGGGCTTCCATTTCGACCCCAGTTTTGCCATGCACGGCGGCTGTGGCCCGGATCTCAATGGTCTTGTCGTCAAGGATTGAAAAACTGACTTCAACGCTGTCCAAACCAAGCGAGTGGCAGAGTGGAATCAATTCTGAAGTCCGCTTGGCAGCCATGATCCCCGCCAGCCGCGCCACTTCGAACACATCCCCCTTCGCCACTTTGCGGTCGGAGATCAATTGCAGTGTCGCCGGCAACATCGAAATGCGACTGGAGGCCACCGCGCGTCTGGCGGTGATGTCTTTTGCCCCGACATCTACCATCCGGCTGGCTCCCGAGTCATCGAAGTGAGTCAGTCCAGACGCCACGCGACTATTCCTTTTGCAGACCAATTGGGCGCCCACTGAACCACCGGCAGAATCTGCCGAACTGTCGACGAGAACCTTCATCGACACCGAGTGTCACGCACAGAAACCGAACCAACCACAATACTTGCGATGAACCTTAACAATCAAAACCGATCAAAATAAACCTTGGCAACATAGGGGAGCGCGTCCCGGGTTGTCAAGCAGGCGGCTGGCAAGCATCACGGCAAGTTGATTCGTACATCCGCAACAGGCTAACCGGCATCAATATCGACCATTAACTCCAGCGAGGAAGATCCGAAGGCAAACTGATCGCTACGTTTTGAGAAATGACGAATGACCAAATCCGAAAAGGCCCGCATTGGTCATTGGGATTTGGTCATTCTTTCGTCAGTCGGGCTTCGTCATTCGTCATTCACCATTTTCATCCTCGGTTTCCATTCTGTCAGCCGAAAGCTACGATACTCCCCGCGAGCGTCCAGACGAGTAATCTTTACCTTGCCTGGTGGCTTTGGGTCGTCCGAGTCTGGCAAGCTCGGAACGCCAGCCGATCGCCGCGGCATGACTGGATCCGCCGTCCGATACGGAGTTCAAGATGGAAAAAACCGTTGTCCTCGTCCTGATTTTCATCGCCGGTGCGGCCCTCTCTTGGGGTCTCTATGTGCCGACCGTGCACGCAGCCCAATCAGCGTTGAAGAGCCCCTTACGAGCCTTCCTGTTTGTCGGACTCGCCTACTTCATCACTGCGGTACTGATCCCCTCGATCTTTGTCTTCGTTTTGAACTGGGATCCGACGGTCAAACCGGGTGTCGTTCCGAACTTCGATACGATGGCCTGTATGAAGGGCTTGTTCGGTGGAACCTTGGGAGCAGCGGGGGCGTTGTGCATCATCTTCGCTGTCACGATCGGCGGAAAAGATGCCACCCTCTATGTCCCGCCGCTCGTTTTCGCCGGGGCACCGATCATCAACACGATCGCCACGATTCTCTATTTCAACCCCGCCAAGAAACTGCCCGACTGGCCGTTCTTCCTGGGCTTGGTGATGGCCGCCTGTGGTGCCGCATTAGTCATGGTCTTCAAGCCGGTCAGTGCCCCGCACGGTGCCCCGCCTTCAGCGCCTTCAGCGAACGTCGCCCCGGCAACCTCCGCGCATTAAAGCGATTTCACTTTTCATTTGCGGCGGGATGGGGTAGCCCATCGCACTCATCTGCCAAACATAGTACAAAAGCCCTTTAAACGCGTTCGATCGCAGATCGCTCAACGACTATGGCACCGAAGTCTCCTCGGTAAACCAATCCGGCATCGCCCCTTTCAACGTCAGCAACTTCCCGTCGCGCAGGACTTCAATTTCCACGGTATCTCCCGGTCGATACAGCTCCAGAACTTTCGACTTGAATTGCTCGAAGGTCTGAAAGCCCGTCAGCCCTCCCACCGAAGTAATCAGATCCCCCTTCTGCAATTGCAGGTTCTTCCCCAGTCCAGGCGGACGTAGCGAAATGACCTTCACCAGCGATTTGCCCTCGGGAAATCCCAACTGCTGCACGGCATCTCGCCCCAGGCTGTAGCCCAGAAAGCCCATCTGCAGAGGCACGCTTCGCAGCGACTTTCGCCAGCCTAATTCAGATTGCCGCCAAGGGCCACGCGGGGTCAACGTCAACTCAACCAACGATTTCGTGTCATCCGCCTGGCGATCGACAACAATCTGGACAGGCTGATCGTCCTTCGAGCGGTGCAGAGCCCACCGGATGTCATATTCCGAACGAATTGGAATCCCATTCACGCGACGGATGATGTCTTCCGGTTTAAGACCTGCCTCAATGGCGGCTGAATCGGGAATCAGACGCTCAACTTCGTGCCCAGATTTCCGGCTAAGTTGCAAACCCAGACGCTCGGGCAGGGGGTAGCCAAACAACATCCGCCGTTCAAACTTGCCATCCTGATAAGACTGTAGCAGACGGTACTCCTGGATCTGATGGCAGTGAACGCAACCCTGATGGTTTTCCTTGAGGAGAGGAATATCTTCAGGGGAGGTTGGTTTTGAAGGAGCCGGGTGTGTCTCCTCTCGCAACATGCGGGGCAAATCGACAGCCGGGGCTAGTCGGATTTTCGAGTGCGCCTGCAACACTTCAGACATCGTATGCAGCAGCGACTCGCGGCTCATGCGAGCATCGGCGATACGCTCATCGCGGCCACCGTAGCGACTGTAGATATTCAGGTCGGCGTCGAGAAAAAAGCTGGTCCAGGTGGTGTCATAGTCAAATTCGAAGCGCGCGAGATCGACATGATTCATCTGGCCCAATCGGACGCAGACGAAATCACGCCGTGCCGCCTCAATTAATTTGTCTTGATGAGCCACCTGCCCATCCCAAACAAAGCAGTCGGGTCACCGCACGCAGCGGAAGACCACGAATAGCGGTTTGCCCGATTCACGAGCCAGCTTGCTGGCCGAATCTAAATCGGTATGCCAGCCGCTGACTTTTTCCTGGGCCGACGCCGAGGCAGTCAACGCGACAAACAACAACACCAATAACAGACGCCACATCGTTACGACCTTTGGTGAGATCATGGATTCCAATTGAACCTGAAGCCCTGAATTCTATCGATCAGTCACATAGATTGGCTATACTGCCTGCTCGTAGCCCGATTCGCTGAATCGGGTTCGGCAAAGGTGAGGATTACCCGACGCAGAACGTCGGGCTACGGAGGGGCATCCGATGACGACCGTTCTCAATGTGCGACGTACCACGTGGATATTGGCAGCCATCTGCTGCAGTGGGCTGACCTTTTTCTGCGTGCCGTCAGCGTCTACAATAGTGCTGATTGCCGAGCAGCCCGCATCCGAATTCCCTGCAGAATTCACCCATTGGGAACCGTACTCGAAGAACCCCGTCTTCACCGCGGCCGGTCCTGGACATTGGGACGAAAAGATTCGAGAACGCGGCTGGATCATCAAAGAGGGAGACCAGTGGAACCTGTGGTACACGGGCTACGACGGCACCAAGGAAGGCCGGCGGATGCTGGGTTATGCCACGTCCAACGATGGCCTGATTTGGACCCGCTTTGCTCAACATCCCCTGATCGACGAGTTCTGGGTCGAAGATATTCAGATCCAGAAAGTGGGCGATACCTATTACATGGTCGCCGAAGGACTCAACGATCAAGCTCAGCTATTGACATCCAAGGATAAGATCCATTGGAAAGGTCTCGGCACGTTGGATATTCGTTACACCGACGGCAAGCCACTGACGCCGGGCCCATTCGGCACTCCGACGGCTTACTTCGAAGACGGTACCTGGTACCTGTTTTACGAACGAAGTGATCAGGGGATCTGGCTCGCTAAATCCAAGGACCTGAAGGTTTGGAACCACGTTCAAGACGAACCTGTTATCGCATTAGGCCCCGATACCTACGATTCGAAGATGATCGCCCTCAATCAGATCGTGAAGCATAAAGGGAAATATTACGCCGTCTATCACGGCAGCGGTTCTACGACCAAACCCAGCTTATGGTCCACGAATCTCGCGGTCTCCAGCGATTTGATTCACTGGAAGAAGTACCCTGGAAATCCCTTGCGTCCCGCCTCCGAAAACAAATCGAGCGGTCTACTGGTCAATGACGGAGAGCAGTTTCGACTCTACACGATGCACGACAAGGTGCAGGTCCATTTTCCGACGAAAAAATGAACACCACCGTAGCCACGCTCGCCAGAGTGTGGGCAATTTGGCGTTAACCCACGCTCTGGCGAGCGTGGCTCCAAATATCGAACAGAAGAACCCACATCATGGCAAAACTCGGAGTCAACATCGATCACGTGGCGACCGTCCGGCAAGCGCGCCGCACGATTGAACCCGATCCGGTCTGGGCCGCAGCCCTCGCCGAACTCGGCGGTGCGGATGGCATCACGCTGCATCTGCGAGAGGATCGCCGACACATCCAGGAGCGCGACCTGCGTATCATCCGGCAAACCGCCCAAGTGAAGGTCAATCTGGAAATGGCCGCCGATCCGATCGTGACGACCATCGCACTCGACGTACAGCCGCAACAAGTGACGCTGGTTCCCGAAAAGCGGGAAGAGGTCACCACCGAGGGGGGGCTGGACGTCATGGCCAACTCCGCGCGAATCAAGACCTGCATGGAGCAACTCCTCAATGTTGGCATCGAGGTCAGCATGTTTGTCGATCCTGACCCACGGCAGATTGAAGCCTCGCACATCATGGGGGCCAAGGCTGTTGAACTCCACACTGGCCGTTATGCCGACGCCGTCACCGAGCAAGATCAAGACAAAGAGTTCGAAGCTTTGCTCTCCGCGGGACGTTACGCAATTGAACGCGGATTGATCCTCCATCTGGGGCACGGCCTGACCTATCGCAACGTGCAGCGGATCGCACGAATTCCCGGTGTGTGCGAATTGAACATCGGTCACAGCATTGTGGCCCGAGCGATCATGGTCGGATTTCAGCAAGCAGTGCGCGAGATGAAGGCTTTGATCACTTAAAACAAAACGTCTATCCGTGCCCGCCGACGCACTCCGCCTGAATTTTTCCTTGGTGAGCCCGGTGCCGTGAGGCCCGGGGTGGAGAAGCGAGCAGATTCTCTACCCCCGCCCTCACGGGACGGGGCTCACCGGATTCTAGAGACGGCCCGATCGCAGATAACATGCGATAAGGCAACTCTCGTAATCCGCCCGAAATCGGCTACCTGTGCCCCGGCCCAACCTGTAGGATAGAAGGCTTGGATGCAAATTGGTTGTGCGGAAAACGCATGACCTGGGCCGTCGACGTGCAGGGGAGATATATACGTATGTTGAACATCGGTAGCTTCCGAGCTCGCACGTGCAGCGGCATCACCCGGCGTGCGTTTTTGCAGGCAGGCGCGGTTTCCCCTTTTTTGGCCGGATTGCCGCAAGCGGTTCGGGCAACCGAGGCTGCGCCGGCGAAATCGGTGATGCTGATCTGGTTGTGGGGAGCTCCCAGTCATCTCGATACAGTCGACCCCAAACCAAATGCTCCGGCCGAATATCGCGGCCCCTTTTCGACGATCGCCACTCGGACTCCGTCATTGCGATTCACCGAGCTTCTACCGCGGCTGGCGCAGCACAGCGATCAGTTTTCTCTCATTCGTTCGAACAAGAACTTCCATCCCGGTCACCTGGAAGCAGGCTCGGGTGCGCTGACGGGAACTCCGACGGGTTCGCCGAATTGGGAACCCAATTTTGGTTCCATTGCGGCTCGACGCAAGGGCTACGGACAGTTTCCTCCTTTCGTTTCGGTGGGGCGCGGCACGCCACGGGATATCGTCGGAGTGGTGAAGGGTTACGGGGGTGGTACGTGGGGACAGTCGTACGACCCCTTTCAGATCGAGTGTTCGGAGCTCGGTGAGGTCAACGTTCCCAGCTTGAACCTGATCGAAGGGCTGCTGCCGCAACGTCTGTCGGATCGACGCACGTTGCTCACCGAACTCGACACCACCCGTCGCCGGCTCGATGGGCAAGTCAACTCAGGTGCTGCGAAGCAATGGAACCATTCGTTCGAACGTGCCTATCAGATGCTGACGACGACCGAAGCTCGGCGTGCCTTGGATCTGGGTGCCGAGTCCCCCGCCACGCGTGACAACTATGGCCAGACTGCATTCGGACAAAGTATGTTGTTGGGCCGGCGACTGGTGGAAGCCGGTGTGCCCTACGTGCAGGTCAACTGGAGCCAATACGTCGAAGCGATGACGCCGAACACCGATTTCGGCTGGGACACGCATATCTATAACTTCGAATCGCTGGCTGACCGGCACTGTCCGATTTTCGATCGAGCCTACTGTGCATTGCTCGATGATCTCCGCGAACGGGGGTTGCTGGATTCGACCTTGGTCGTCTGCATGGGTGAGTTTGGCCGGACGCCGCAAATCAACGGCCAGGCTTCCCGCGACCATTGGCCCAATGTCTATTTCTCGATGTGGGCCGGGGGTGGAGTCCAACCGGGCCGCGTCATCGGCGAAAGTGATGCCCTGGGCCGCGAGCCCATCACCGAACCGATCACCCCGGTGTCTGTCGGTACGACAATGCTCGAGCTCTGTGGCATCAATACCGAAGCACGAGCCGAATTACGAGTCCTCGACGGGGGGCGGGTCATCCATGAGCTGCTGTAGAATACTTCGATCGAGTCTCAGAGCGTGTTTGAAACGGGAGGGCGAGGCTCCCGCCGAGCCTAAGACGACCGCCGGTCGGCGTCCGCCGGAGGCTCTGT
>JAQGHS010000739.1 GCA_028291605.1 Planctomycetaceae bacterium
TGCGAGAGAAAGCAGCGGAGCTTGCACGAAGCGAACCAAGTTCGTGCGTTCGATATTTCCCGGAGATTTCGAACTGCGCCGGGAGGACGATCCCGAACGACGCACCCAGGCTTCGATTGAGTCGGAATGAGAAATGTCCCCGGCGCGGAAAGCCGACAGTCATGCATTGATTGCAGTCACATTGCTCGGTCAGATTTCAAGACATTACACTCGAACTATGGAATCACTGATTCGCAATGTTGACGATCTGAGTGCCCACGACCGGCAAGCACTGGAACGCGTGCTCGGTCGATCGTTGCGTGAAGATCAGCAGTTGATCATTCACATTGTAAATTTGAGTGATCAGCCGGAAGCTTCTGATGCGTCTCCAAATCAGCAGGGGAGCGACGCCTCCATCTTGCCCGAATGGTGTCAGGTCTATAAGGGGCTGACGGGTACAGCAATCGCTGACCTGGAGCAGATCATCCTTCAGCGTGCGGATTTCAGCCGTCATGGGGAGAAACTCGGCGATTAAGTTTTCGAGAAACCGTGAGGCTACCAGGCACCGAATTATCGATCATGAAATTGTTGCCGATGGCACCGCCGCATTCTCGCCGACCGACCGCCGCTACTGGCGATCGCACGGCGAACGAGGGGCGATCAGAGATCGACCGTTCTGATGGCTTCCGAAAGCCATGAAAGTGCGATGCGATTAGGGAGACCATGTCACGGCCGCCGCCGCGACCCCCGCCGGGGGACGACACGCTGGCACCTCAAGACTTCGGTGACCGACGCGGCGCCCCGGCGGGGGTCGCAACCAGCTATCGCTGGCCCGCGACATGGCTCCTGCACTATGCGCCCGGCGGCGTCACAACCGCTGAGCGGTTCCATGCTGCCGACGAGGTGTCGTCCGCCGCCAGAAAAAAACTCTCTGCGGGCGTCCGTGTGTGTCCGTGCCCGAGGCACGGGGACGCCCGCTCCATGCTATGCCGGCCGGAGCCGTCGCAGGCGTTCGGCGCCTTCGCTTTTGGACCGAAATTCTATCGCCGCGGATTTTATCCATGCTATAATCGGGACATGACTCCCAAACTCTCTGAAGAACAACGGCAGGCCATTCAGAATCGCGACGGCGGTCCCGTCGAGGTCGAGGACGACCGTACGCAACGCGTGTATGTGCTCGTAGCTCGGGATCAGTTCCACCGCTTGGTCGAGGAGCAACTCCGTGCCGAACTGCAGGTCGGCTTTGACCAGGCCGATGCGGGCGACGTGGATGAGTGGAACGTGGAAGAGATGCTTCAAGAAGCCCACCAGCGTCATTCATCCAAAGCCGCTTCCTGATGGCTCGGATTATCCGCACCAGGCAAGCCCGCAGTGATGTTCTCGACATCTGGGAATATATTGCGGCAGACAATACGGCTGCTGCAGACAAGGTGATCCGGCGACTCGATGAAGTCATCCGGCTCCTTGCTGAGCAACCGGAACTCGGGTCACGCCAAGACAAATACCGAGTCGGGTTACGGTGTATGCCCGTCGGGAATTACCTGATTTTCTACGATCAGATTCCAGATGCGATCCGCGTGCTGCGGATTTTGCACGGAGCGCGGCGTTGGGAAGATCTCATTCAGTGACCGCAGTTCTGCGAGTGATAGTCGCGGAAATGAGCCGCTCCCACTCATCCAGCTTGATTCCTTCCGGCTGGCGCCCCTTGAAGACGCCGGCATGCATCTCCTGTGACCAGCCTAGACGGTCTGCGAATGGATGCACGCCAGTCAACAACTGGTAAAAGATAATCCCCAGTGAATAGCAGTCGCTTCGGTAGGGAACAGCGCCATCCTCGTTACACATCTGCTCTGGAGACATGTATAGAAGCGTTCCAGTCGGCGGTTCAAGGTAGCGCCACACAGCACTGTCCCCCGTGAAGGCTCCAATTCCCCAATCGATGATGACCGGCGAAAGCTCTCCATTCAACATGATTACGTTTGAGGGCTTGACGTCCCGATGAGCGAACCCCAACTCATGCGCGGCAGCAAGAATCTGAGCAATCTGCTTGGTTATGAAGACCGCCTCGACAAGCGTCGGCCGATTTACCGACATCCATTCCGACAGCGTCGGACCGGCAATGTCTTCCCAAATCAGAACCGGAAGCTTGAACCACGGATGTCCGGGGTCTCGCACTTCTGGCGTGAAGTATTGAAGTTCGGCAATTGCCTTGATCGGAAAAAGCTTTGTCGAAAGCTCTTGCAAACGGTTGGCAATTGATGCTTCCTTCGCAAACGACTTTGCTTCAACTCGCCATGTCAGTCTGCTCTTCAAGACCTTGGCCACGATGGGTTTCCCGTCCGGGCATGAGCCTCGGAACAATTGGCAGAACCCACCGGACCGCGATTCATCTGGTTCTGCATTGAACTGGAATTTGTCCAACTGAATCTTGGCTTTTTTGTCCATATTCGTTTTCTCGTTTGGCGTTTCCGAAACATTCTGCAGATCGTAGAATTAAATCATCTCAATCTATTGAATTGCGTCCATTTTGCGTGTTAGGAACGACTCGCTCGTGAGCAAGGCCCGTAAACCTAAGAAAATCCGCTTCAGTGACCCTCGGTTTATCAGGACGCCGACAGAACTTCTGGCGATTGTTGACTCTAGCACCAGAGTCATCAATTTGACGTGGACCGCCGCTGGAGGATCGGCGACTTATCTAATTGAACGCGCCACCTTGCCATCGCGCGAATACATCGCTCTTTCGGAGGTTTCGGCGGGCACGACGTTCGCTGACGCCAATGTGGAAATTGGAACGAGCTATTGCTATCGGGTTCGGGCAGTGGTTAACGGTGTTTCGTCTACCCCTTCAGCGACGGTGATCGCGACCATGTTGCCGCCCCAGACGTTTGCTCGCGTCTACGGCAGCGACGGCGTTCCGTCTGGTTGGGTGGCTATCGACATGATCGCTGGGATGCCCACAGCACAATCTTCGGTAATCACGACGCTCGACAGTGCGCCCAACCAAGTGTTAAAAGGCGCGGATATCACGATCCAATCTCACATCGAAAATCCGATCTCCAGCGTGAACTGGGTGCAGTTTTTTTGGGATCGCAACGGCAGTGATGCTGCGTCCACGGACGACTCAATCTTAGGCAACCCAAGGACTGGTTCCGGCGGTGATTCGACATTTACTCCGTCCTCTATCTCTACCGACCATTACCCTAGTGGCGCGCATCGCATTTTCGGGCTCGTGCGAGACGGAATTAACATGGCATGGGCCGATGGGAAGGCGGGCGATGTGGCCGTGAACCTTCTGCCCGCTTCCACGCAATACGTCGTCTCGCAGACGTCCAGCGACACAATCCTGCCTTATAGCATCACGCTGACGGCTTGCTTCGGCGTCGAGGGACCAAATCCAATTGCCCAATTTTTGTTTTACCGAGATAGCAACAGCAATAGAACGCTGAAATCGAACGACAAGGTACGGGACAAGGTGAATGGTGCGGACATCGACAGTTTAGCCAGTTTGTGGACGGTCACTAATGCAATAGCGGATGTCGCCCCTGATCTACTCTTAGATGCCAATCGGTCCACATCGAATGAGATTGCACACCTCAAAGCACTTAATGATCGCCTGTCAGATCTGGGCCTCACACTCGATAAGGTGATGCTCATCGGCCACAGCAATGGGGTCGCGTTTATGGCGGACTCAGCCGAGGCTATTTACAGGAGTTTTGAATTTCAGAGAGGTAAAGAACGAGTTTCCCATGAGTCATCGTCAGAAACTTTAGGATACGATACCACTGCCGCCATCACACCAACTCAGGACGAAATCGTCGAGTGTGAAATTCGATGGATCCGTACCAGCGGTGACTGGATTCAAAAGCCTACCAGTACGATAGAGGATTGCCCTTTTTCACTTGATCACATCGAGCGAATGGTCGAAAACGCTGAATTACGGTCCATACAATCTGGCATACCGCAACCCGCTCCAGGTTACGAGGGTTGGATCTCGATTAGTCGTGATCGCAGGAATTTGAATTCGGACTTCCTTTCTTCACTTGAGGATCGCGTGGTCGATTGGCTGACAGGCGATAAACGCAAGTCCTTCACGTTCGGCCATTCCACTTTGCGACTGCGGTGGTTGACTGCCGATCAAATCACTGGCATTGTCGTACCGTCTGTTCTCACCCCTATTCACACTCCTGAGTCACCCGCCAAGGCCTCCGAACCTCCTGATCCGAATAAAACTGATTCGGAAGTGCTTGCCCTGCTCAATGCTATCCGGAACCTGCGGCAAGGCTCCGATTTCAACAATCCGCTTCTCGCGCTCCAGCGTATTGACGAGATGTTGCCGAAGTTGCGACAACTTGTCTGGCAAGAAATCGCCGCTGTCTTTGAGTGCTTCACCGACGATGAATCCTTCAGCAAACTGCGAGCCAGCAAGAAATTTGCGAATTTGATGGATTACAAAGAAGAGGGTTTGCGGTTTCCTCTTCGAACAAGTCTTGATTCTACGGATTTCATGGACGGGCGATCTGATGCTAGCGAAAACGAGTTAAGTCTCGTTCAGAAGGAAATGCTCGACCGCTTGAATGGAGTCATAGGAACGGATTCAGTTGCGCGCGATAGAGCCCAGGAAATTCTGGACGAATATGTGGGAATGCCAACAACGAAAAAATTCGTAAACTCCTTCAAGACATTTCTAAAAGATCGAAGGTGGGGGATTCAAACCAGTTTGGGTGTCGCAGCAGCACCCGTTTGGCAGCCAGACAGGGGTAGGCCCGCTGGCGGTTACATGCGTCTTTCGTTTACTCATCCGGAAACTGGTCTTGGCGCGAAGTCTGAAAGCTATGCAAAGCTGCGGCCTCTCCTCCTTGTTGAGAGGCCCGACCAGCGCCGATCCAAACACACGTAACGAGATTTCTCGACTGGGAAGGCCTGCCGATCTTGACACGATTGTTGTACCGCATACAATAAAGAGTTGAATTAACGACGACGTGTTGACGACTTGGTGATATTGTTGTACCGCATACAATATGTGCAGCTAGTCATCAATTGCGATCGAGTCGGACAAATCAACCCCGTCCGTGATTGAAGCGAGGGGGTTCCCAGGCGGCACGAGAGTGGGCATGACGCCTCGGGACGTGCAGAGAAGGCAAATGTATGACGAGTTCAAAAGATTATCGCCACCTCACTTCACTCGAAAAACTGGCGGACGAACTTGGAGTCCTGCCAGACCGGAGCCTGTGGGTCTCAGCCGACGTCTACCACGATGATTTGCTGGCAAACGTTCTTGAAGAATTACGGCTCCGCGTCTCGACCGACGAACCGACACGAGCCTTGGTGATAGAACCACGCGAGTAATATGTCCCCTTTTCTAAGTTAAGAAAGTAGCTCTTCCGATGATGAAATCTCGTCCTTTGACGCCGAAGCTGGCGTTCGCCAGCGACAACACATCGACAATGTCCGTAAACGCCTGCGCTGCCTTTTTGGAAGCCCAAAAAGAGCGTTATCACGCTCCATATGGTAACGACCGCTGGACACGGCAAGCAGAAGAACTCTGCCGCGAGTTATTCGAGCTGGATAGCATTCTGGTGTCTTTTGTTCCAACGGGAACTGCTGCGAATTGCCTCGGGTTCCTGCAGACGGTTCCCGCTGGCTCTGGAATCGTAGCGAGTGCTCGTGCCCACATCGTTACGGATGAGCGCGGTGCTCCACACTTTTTTACTGGAAATGCCGTCCTTCCGATGGTCGCTAACCAAGGACGGATTGACGCCTCAGACTTAGAAGTCCTGTTTCGTCGCTCCGACTCACACTATTCGTCGCCATCAGTCGTGACAATTACCCAGTCCACCGAACTCGGTACCGTATATTCGGCGGGCGACATGCAAACTCTACGTGAACAACGGCGCCGTTTAGGTTTTCGACTCCATATTGATGGGGCGAGATTCGCAAACGCCCTCGCCCATCTGGGTGCCCGGCCGAAGGAGCTTACGTGGCTGCAGGACGTCGACTTCATGTCGTTGGGCGTGACCAAGAATGGTAGCGGACTGGGGGAAGCGATCATTTTCTTCGATCCAGAACTTGGTGCGAAGTTCATTTCCATTCAGAAGCAGGCGGGCCAACTGATGTCGAAAATGTGGATGGCCACCGCACCAATCGTTGGGCTCCTTCGAGGGGGACAGGAGTGTGAGTTTTTAACGAACGCTATGCATTCCAACGAAATGGCGCAGTTGTTGGCCAAGCGAATTCGCTGCATCTTCAATGACCTAGACGGTACTACGGATGTCATCGCCTATCCCGTCGAGGCTAATGCGGTGTTCGTTAAGCTGCGAGACGACGTCCTCAACTCGTTACGTACTCGTGGATGGGTGATCAATGACTTCATTGGTGGGAATCCCCGACTAATGTGCAGTTGGGCAACCACACATGAAGACATTGAAGACCTAGTTGCGGATTTAGCCGAGTCGATCGAACAAGCTCCAAAGATGAGAGATCGCCAAGTCGAAGGGCGAAGCCTTGTCGAACGGAAGTATGCCTCGTGACGGCAAAAACATTAGATGATTCGCCATTCACAATGCGGTGACGGCGGCACGACGATCCATCAGCGTCGTGCCGCTCATTTTGTTTTCGGGTGTCTATTCCATCACATGCAATTTAAACGAAGGGACATGAACGTGCAAAATCAAAGTTTCAGCGAGCCAAGTTGTCATAAGCAAACGTCAGAAATTGTCGCCGCAATTGTCGACGGTCGGGTGGTCGATGCATCCGTCGCAAATGAAATGGATGCTGCGACTAATAGCATTCAATTTCTGACAAAAACAGACCCAGAATCACGTAGCGTGTTATTGCATAGCATGGCCCATATCATGGGGGAAGCATTGCAACACCGTTTTCCGGGTACGCAACTTGTCTATGGGCCGTATTTGGAAGATCGATGTTTCTACGATGTTAAGTTTCCCGAAGGTGTTTCAATTTCGTCTGCCGATTTTCCTGCGGTAGAGCGTGAGATGATGAAGATCGTCACAGAGGATCGGAAGTTCACTCGATATGAACTTCCGATAAAGGAAGGACTGGAAAAACTTCGTGCCGAAAAGTCGAAGTATAAATTGGACAATGCTCAGCGGGCAATTGAGTCGGGAAGTGACAAACTTTCCTGGTATGTCACGGGGGAACCTGGCCGACACTTTGAGGATCTTTGCCGCGGGCCACATGTGCCTTCGACCGATTTTATTCGGCACTTCAAACTGCTTTCGGTCGCGGGTAGCCATTGGAAGGGCGACGCCAAGAGCGACCGCTTAACCCGTATTTATGGCACCGCGTTCTACACCCAGCAAGAACTTGAAGAGTTCCTGGCCCAAGCTGAGGCGGCCAAAAAAAGGGACCATCGCATCCTTGGCAAACAATTAAACCTGTTCCATATCGACGACGCCGTCGGTCAGGGGCTCATTCTCTGGAAGCCAAATGGCGCGATTGTTCGTCAATGTTTACAGGATTTCATTTCAGGTCATCTTCGTAGGCAGGGATATCAACAGGTGTTTACACCTCATATTGGAAAACTAGAACTGTATAAAACTTCAGGACACTTCCCTTACTATCAAGACAGTCAGTATCCTCCGATGGTTGATCAGGATCACCTAAAACGTCTCGCAGAAGAGGGTTGCTCATGCAGTCAACTGACGAACTTAATGCAACAAGGCGAGATTGGCGGTTATTTGCTCAAACCAATGAATTGCCCGCATCACATCAAGATTTACGCGTCTGAGAAGCGCAGTTATCGTGATTTGCCGATCCGATTGGCGGAATTTGGAACGGTTTATCGTTGGGAGCAATCCGGTGAGCTTGGCGGGATGACCCGAGTTCGCGGCTTTACGCAAGACGATGCCCATTTGTTTGTAACGGAAGAGCAACTTGGAAACGAAGTCAACAAGTGTCTCGAACTGGTGAAGATCGTTCTGGGAACAATGGGGATGGAGGACTATCGCATTCGGATTGGACTGCGTGATCCGAAGTCGGATAAATACGTCGGTGATCCGGGAAACTGGGAGAAGGCGGAACAGATCTGTCGAGAAGCTGCGGCCAATTTAGGCAAGCCATTTACGGAAGAGATTGGAGAAGCCGCATTCTATGGAGCCAAGATCGATTTTGTAGTTCGTGATTGCATCGGTCGAGAATGGCAATTGGGCACTGTGCAAATTGACTACAACCTGCCGGAACGCTTTCAGCTGGAATACATTGGGAAAGATAACCGCGTGCATCGTCCAATTATGATTCATCGAGCGCCATTTGGTTCAATGGAACGATTTGTCGGCGTCTTAATTGAGCACTTCGCGGGCGCATTCCCGCTCTGGCTGGCACCAGAACAAGTCCGAGTTTTAACCGTTAGCGAGATCGGAAGAG
>JAQGHS010000772.1 GCA_028291605.1 Planctomycetaceae bacterium
GTCGTCAGCGGCTATGGCGGCTACGGCGTGAATATTACGCCGGGCTTCAATGCGGTGAAGCACGTCCTGCTGGAACAGGGTTTCATTTATGCCGTCGCCAATTTGCGCGGCGGGGGTGAATTTGGCGAGCCGTGGCATCTGCAGGGGAATCTGACTCACAAGCAGAATGTGTTCGATGACTTCGCGGCCGTCTTGAGACACCTGATCGATCGCGGCTATACCTCTTCGGAGAATCTGGCTATTGAAGGGGGCAGCAATGGTGGTCTGCTGATGGGAGCCACCTTAACTCAACACCCGGAACTCATGAAAGCCGTTGTCGCCCACGTCGGCATTTATGACATGCTACGCGTCGAGCTCTCGCCGAACGGTGTGTTCAATATCGTTGAGTTTGGCACCGTGCAGAACGCCGAACAGTTTCGGGCGCTGCATGCTTATTCGCCCTACCATCACGTCAAAGATGGTCAGAAGTATCCGGCGGTCTTATTCCTGACGGGCGCCAATGATCCGCGGGTCGATCCGATGCAGTCGCGTAAGATGACGGCGCGATTGCAAGCGGCCACGAGTGAATCGGGGACCGTTCTGCTTCGCACCAGTTCTGATTCCGGGCATGGTGCCGGCACCGCGTTATCCGAACGGATCGAGCAGACCGTGGACGTCTACTCATTTTTGTTCGAGCGCCTGGGGATCAAGTACCGTTCGACAAAATAGAGACGGCGTTCGTAGCCGCATTCGCCAGAATGCGGGTGTTTGCCGGACACGCTCCCGCATTCTGGCGAATGCGGCTACGTAGAGTTCGCGGTATAAAGCTACTTCTGCGTTTCGGCGGGTGAATCTTCGAGCAGTCGTTCGATGATCATTTCGAGCGAAATCTCGTCGATCATGCCGACCCACTGAGCCTGCAATTCACCGGCGCGATTGAAGAACAGCGTCATCGGGACAGAGCCGAAGTCCGGAATCTGCTCAAACACTTTGTCGTTACCCAGGGCGCAACGATAAGTGATGCCAAAGTTTTTCTGAGAATCCTTGATCGAGTTAATTGCGGTCACCCCGTCTTCTGGCTCGGTATTAATGCCGAGGACCTCGACCCCCTGCGATTGATACTTTTTCGAAGCGGCAATCAGGTCAGGTAGCTCCCGGCGGCACGGCGGACACCACGTGCCCCAGATATTCACGATTAACAGCTTGCCGACAAAATCCTGCTTCACGACGGGCTTGCCGGCCGTGTCTTCGAGTTTGAAAGTGAACTCGTAGTCCGGCTTTCCAATAAACAGGGCGCTGACGGTCGCCTGCAACTCTTTCTTGCGTTTGTCTCGGGCGAACTTCACGATCTCAGCGAATTTGGGATTCTTGCGGATGTGTGCCAGGTCGACGGCATTTTGCATCTCGGCCAGATTGCTCCAGCCATAGTCAACTGCTAAGCGAAGTGCCTTGAGAGCCAATGCATCCTTTTTTTCGAGTGACAGGGCATTGGCTTCGTTAAAGAAGACGGCGGCCACGAACGATTTGGCATCGTCCGCATTGGCCAGTGCTGGATCGGCTGTCAGGGCTTGGCGGACATAGTCTGCGGACTGTTTCAGCTTGCCATAATCCAACTCGCCGCTGTCAGTCATTTCAGCTTGTTGCTGCTTCATGCTGGCGAGTTTCAGCAGCGTTTCTGCGTCGTTGGGCTGCTTGCCCAGCTTGGCGAGCAACTTGGCTTCGGCCTTGGGTGACAGCTCGTCATCGACGGCATCGCTGGTTTCGGCGGCTTCGTCTGTCGGATCC
Organism: Planctomycetaceae bacterium; assembly: GCA_028291605.1. Lineage (GTDB taxonomy): Bacteria > Planctomycetota > Planctomycetia > Planctomycetales > Planctomycetaceae > JAKFVC01. The sequence goes on from JAQGHS010000772.1 coordinate 1,765, forward strand.
AGAAGAGGTTTTTCGGCTTTCGTCGGTTCAATCGCGGTGAGTTCAAACGACTCATCACCGAGCTGCACGGCAGGCTCAGCCTGGCTGGTTTCCGCGCGTGGCGACGTTGCCGGAGCAATGGGACCGGATTTCTCGCACCCCAGCGTCAAGACTAGGCTCAGCGCGCAACCCGTCCATAATCTCGCAAGCATGATCATTCCTTTGATCTCTTGAGCCATTGGGCGCAGTTCGGCGCGATTCCTCGCGGCCGATGCAAACAGTCCTTCGTCGCTCTCGCCTGGGACGCAGTGTATAAGCTTTGGAAAAACGACACAATTGGTGTCTTGAGGCGGATTTATCGGTAATAAGTCGACTCTAGTCGTCGCGGTCCTTCCGCAGTTCCACCGAATGGACTCCTTCCAATCGAGTGAGCTCGTTGACCAGCTGGGTCAATGTCGTCGTGGGCAGCAACCGCATTTGATAGGTGAGCTCGAGGCCAACTCCCTGTTTAATGGTACCGGCGGAAAGGGCTTCGACATCGCTGGCATATCTGGCGAGCAGCCCGACGACCTGGGCCTCCAGTTCGGCAGTCCAGACCAGGCGTAAGACCAGGATCATCTCGCGGCTGGCCACGGCCGAGACGACCGCTCGGTCGCGAAACAGGAAGGCGGCAATGCCGACAGCGACCAGTCCGCAGAGGGCGACCATCGTCTGGCCCAACCCGGTGGCCATCCCCACAACGACCGCGACAATCACAAACGCGGTGTCTTTGGTGTCACGGACTGATGTTCGGAAGCGGACGACGGAGAGAGCCCCAACGAGGCTGAAGGCGAGCGCCAGATTGTCGCCGATGACCTGCGTCACCATGGCAATCAAAATGGACAATAGCACCAGCGTTGCGGGGAATGTCGGGGTGATACTCGCCGAGCGTCGGGTGACTCGATACAAGCCGACGACCGCCAGTCCCAATAGCAGCGATACCGCCAGTCGTGTGCTGAGAGTCGTCCAGGAGAGTGCGGATTTGGGATCGAAAACGGGTTCCAGCCAGACGGGCATTTTGTCAGTCCTCAGACGTATTCGGCAAATTGACGAAGTGTGATGTGATCCGCGACGCGTCCTCAGGACAGCGCCCCAATGTTGTTTAACCGACCCGCGGCGGAATCACAATGCGCGGTGGTGAGAGCGTAGTTCCGTGCGACGTAGGACGGGGCCGGCAAGGGAGTCTTAAATCGCGCATATTGACGTTGTCCCTGGAATAACATTGAGAGCAGGTATGCCCCGTGCCGTAAGCCCGGGGTCTGTTTTCTGTTCGACTCCACCATGAGTTACCCGAGGGTTCGTCAATGACGGGGCGGTCCGGAATGCGGGCCGCCGCGATGCATAAACGGGGGGCCCGAGTGGCGTGGAAAGAAGAAGGCCCCCGCGAATGGCTTGCCCGTCATCGCGTCCCATTGCTGCCGTTGCGCGGGATTCAATAGCGCCAACATCTGCTGCATGCCCAAGCGAGCGCGTTTGTCCTTTTCCTCATGGGAGGGAGGTTCCGTGCGAAAACGGTCGTCGTGACAGAAGATGGTTTCGGACTCAATCCGCTGAAAGCCCTGCTTTTGATCCGGCGTGAGTTTCAGTTTGCGGGCGATATCCACTTCACGAAAGGCCATCGGTCCCTGGCATTGCAGCGCAATCTGACCGAGCCGTACGATTTGTTCGGGTTTCAAAATGGCCGAATACGCGATCTCATTCGCGCGAGCCGCTTCGAGGATCTTCTTCTCGCTCCCCTTGGGCAGACGGTCGCGCGGACCACCACCGCGACCCGGCTGATCGGGGCCGCGCTGATCGTCTCGGCGACTGATGAGTTCGGCAATTTGAGCCCGTTGGTCCTGAGTCAATTCGAGGTCATCCAGGACGGACTCCTCTCGTAACAAGAAACGTTGGCGATCAGATTGCAGCAGCGCGAGATCAGCGAGGATCTTCTTGACTCGGGCTTGGGTCACCTGCAGTTCTGACTCACTCGTCGAGGTTGTGCCGCGATTACTACTGAACTCTTGATAGTAACCGAGTGCCGCCTCCAGCAATTGTTTGCGAAGCCCCTCCTGAAACGGAGCGTCCGACAATTCCTCTTCGGCCAATTGAATCATCTCGTCAGTAACGCGGCGGGCCAGTTTGAACTGCGCTTCGGCTTCTGCAGCTCGTTGCCGTTCGCGCTGATACGCTTCTTCGGTCTTGGAATGTTCACGGGCGACAATCGCTGTGGTGACGCCCAGTCCAATCAGCCCGCAGACCAGTAGAACGAGTGCGGCACCGATCACAGTGGGATGCCGTCGCATCCACTTGCGTAGCTGATCGACCAATTGTGGCCGTCTCGCTCGAATGGGAATCTCATCGAGAAATCGGCGCAGGTCAGCGGCCATCTCGCCGGCCGTTGCGTAACGCTCCGTAGGAGATTTGGAAAGCGATTTCAGGACGATCGTCTCCAGCTCGACGGGAATGGCGAGGTCCAGTTTGCGGAGCGGCCGCGGATCTTCATTGAGAATCTGATGCAGCAGGGCAGGGCGATCCTGGCCGGGAAAGAGGGGCTGTAGCGTCAACAGTTCGTACAGTGTCGCGCCCAGCGAATAAACATCCGTGCGATGGTCCACCGGTTCGCGCCGGCCGGAGGCCTGTTCGGGACTCATATAGCGCAATGTGCCGAGGACATCGCCCGTTTGAGTCAGTCCCCCGTCGGTTGCGACCAGTGCGAGGCCAAAGTCCGTGACCCAGACCGCACCTTTCGAATCGAGCAGCAAATTTGCAGGTTTGATGTCGCGATGGATGACTCCCGAGTCGTGTGCATATTCCAGCGCATCGGCGATCTCGGCCGCAATCCGCGCCGCCGTGCGAAAGCTGTCACGCGTGCGAATCGATCGCGGACTGGAACGGCCGGGTGGCGAATTATGGACGGTCGATTCATGATGCTGGGCAACAGTATTAGTGATCACTGTATTGACATCTTGGGGTGGCGTCTCAGCCCCTTTCGCTTCGTTGCGCAGCTCGTTTATCACATCGGCGATGGAACGGCCTTCGATGAGTTGCATGGCGTAAAAGTGCATTCCTCGTTCGCAGCCGACCGCGTAGACGGGGACGATATTGGTATGATGCAATTGAGCGGCGGCGTAGGCTTCCGTCTTGAATCGCTGCAGGTGTTTGGAATCGAGCGCCGCAGCAAACGGGAGGACCTTGAGAGCGACTCGTCTTCCGAGCGAGAGTTGGATCGCTTCATAAACGACACCCATGCCACCCCGGCCGACTTCGCGCACAATCTGGAAATCACCCAGCGGGCTCGCGGTATGTTCGGGCGACGGAGCCGCGGCGGCTGGTCGCAGTGATTGCGCTAGCTGAATACCCTCCAGGTATTCCGAGAGGATCTGGGCCAGTTCCGGATAGCGGTCGAGATACGTCTGGCGATTCGGTGACCGTCCGGCTTCCAGTTCCGCCAGATATTCGCGGGACACCTGCAGAATGCGGGGATCGTCTTCGGCGAGCGACTCGGGATTGTCTGTCATGGCTGTTCTCCCGCGAATTCCTTTTTCAGTCTCGCTAATCCGCGAAGCCAAAGTTTCTCCACGCTGTCGAGGCTGCGTTCCATGCGGTCTGCCACCTGAGGAAACGTCAATCCTTCGAGGTGTCTCAGGATCAGGACGGTTTGATAATCCTCCGGCAAGCGGGAAAGTGCTGCAGTGACCCGCAAGCTTTGTTCGCCGCGCATCGCCTGTTGGCTGGGCGAACTATGGGGATCGACCAGGATCTGAGCCAGCGCGCAAGACGACTGATCGAGGTCGGCCGCCAGTTGCTGTTCCATATTCAAGTCACGAGCCTGGGTTCCCAGATAGCGTCGCACGTTGTTCGCCAGCGTCCCGGCCAGGATCGCCCGCAACCACTGCACGAATTGGGCCTCGACTTCGCCGCGAAAGTTCGGGAAATGTCGATGAGCATCTAGAAACGTTTCCTGCACGATATCCGAAGCATCAATCTTTCCCTGCAGCCGCCGCCCGATCTCAATCCGTGCCAGCAGTCGCAAGTAGTTGTGGTACGACTCGAGCAATTGCCCCAACACGGCATTATCGCCTGTTCGAGCCTGAGCCAGCAGTAGTGCGACATCCCCATTCATTCCGAATTGCTCTCCTCTCTCTATAGTAGAGAGTCCGCCGCAAATACCGCCGCAAAAAATGTAGCCTTCACGCGGAGCATGAAGGCTACAGTGTCAGAACCTTCCAATTCGCGCGGCGGTACTGTGCTGATCGCCGTCACTATATTGATACGCAGCCCGAACGTGTGCCCCGAGATAATTCCGGGCGTGCGTTCGCAATCAGTCGCCGTTTCGTAAAGCATTGTCGATTATCGAGATAACCCGCGTCGTTGAGAGCGAGATTCCCATGAGGTACGCATCAAGTCTGGTTCTGGGGCTTCTGGTCGGATTGGGAGCCGCAGCGAGTAGCTTTGCGCAGCCCGAAGCGACCCCTAAACCGGCCGGAAAGGGAGCAAAGTCCCTCGCGGACGCTCGTCGCGAGCCGGGAGCTCCGAATGACCGCGAAGGTCGAGGTCCCGGTCCCGGCGGTCGCGGTGGATTCGGAGGGCCGGGCGGTCCCGGCGGATTCATGGGGCCGGAGCGGGCCATTCTCAAGCAGTTCGACAAGGACAATAACGGACGCCTCGATCAGGCCGAACGCCAGGCGGCTCGGGCGTTCCTGAAGACGCAACCAGCTCGCGGACCCGGCGGCCCGGGTGGACGTGGTTTCAATCCCGGGGCCATGATGGCTAAGCCTTTGCTGGAGGCTCTCGACGCCGACCAGGATGGCAAGCTAAGCGGCGATGAAGTCGCGGCGGGTGTGAAGAAGTTCGTGGCGGAAGCGGATCTCGCGAAAGACGCCACACTGGACCAGCCGAAGGTGGCCGAGGCTCTCAATAAGATCTTGCCTCCGCCACCGATGTTTGGCGGTCGAGGCGGGTTTGGCGGCGGCCCGGGCGGTCCCGGTGGAGGTCCGCCGGGTGGAGCTCCTCGTCGTGATACCGAAGGGCGTCCTCCCTTGGAATCCGATGCCAAAACCGAGACCGACGCGAAGAAGAATCGTCGCGAACCTGCACCGGCCGCGCCTCAGAATCCCCCAGCCCCGCGCGGTGGAGACCGCCCCGCTGGTGGTCGACCGGGCGGATTTGGTGGCGGATTTGGACCGGGTGGGTTTGGCCCCGGCAACATGATCGCCGGCTCGATTGTGCAACGTGCCGATAAGAACAAGGATGGCAAACTCACTACAGAAGAGCTGCAGTTTGCCGGTCAGTCCCTCTTTAAAGAAGCGGACAAGGACAAGGATGGCCTGCTGGCGGAAACCGAAGTCATCGCCGCGATTGGCTTGATGGTCCCGACCGGGCCCGGTGGATTTGGTCCGCCGGGGGGCGGTAATCGCGAGAAAGGGAAGCCCGGTCCAAGGGTCGCTGTCAGCGATGTGAAGGCCTACGGTGACGAACCGCTCTATGCAGCGGATGTCCTGCGGACATTGTTCTTCGAATTCGAAGACACCGACTGGGAAGCGGAACTGGCCGAATTCCACAACACCGACGTGGAAGTCCCCGCGACGCTGACGGTGGATGGCAAGAAGTATCCTGACGTCGGCATCACCTTCCGAGGCATGTCCTCGTACGGCATGGTTCCGGCCGGATCCAAGCGATCGCTTAATGTCTCGATTGACTTCGCCGACGGTAAGCAGCGTCTGCTCGGATATAAGACCCTCAATCTCTTGAATGCTCACGAGGACCCTTCATTCCTGAGCACCGTCCTCTATTCCCACATCGCCCGAAAGCACATTCCTGCCCCGAAAGCCAACTTTGTCAAAGTGGTGATTAACGGCGAGAGCTGGGGCATCTATGCTAATGTTCAACAGTTCAATAAAGAATTTCTGGCGGAGAACTATTCCAATGCCAAGGGGACCCGCTGGAAGGTCCGTGGCAGCCCGGGTGGTGGCGGAGGTCTCGAGTACTTTGGTGACGATCTGGAAGACTACAAGCGCCGGTATCAGATGAAGACTGACGACAGCGATAAAGCCTGGAAGGAATTCGTCACGCTCTGCAAGACCTTGAATGAAACGCCGCCGGAAGAACTGGAGGCGGCCTTAAAGCCGATCCTGGAGATCGATCAGACTTTGTGGTTTCTGGCCCTGGATGTGGCATTGATCAACAACGACGGGTACTGGGTACGTGCCAGCGATTACAGCATTTTCCGCGACGCGAAGGGCCAATTCCACATCATCCCGCACGATATGAATGAAGCCTTCCATGGGGCGATGATGATGGGCGGTCGCGGCCCAGGTGGGCCCGGAGGTCGCGGTGGTCCGCGGGGTGGAGAACTGGAACTTGATCCACTCGTGGGACTGGACGATCCCGGTAAGCCGCTGCGCAGTAAGCTCCTGGCAG
>JAQGHS010000798.1 GCA_028291605.1 Planctomycetaceae bacterium
CTGCCAGCTCGATTCGCGCCACGTCACGCAAGCGGACGAACTGGGGTGCGACGGAGTTGTTTGCCGGCGGAATCGTTTTGACGATGATCTCGCCGTACTGCTCGGGATCACTGAGTCGCCCCAGCACGTCGATCGGCGTCTGAAATCCGGGGGCCGCACCATTGGGGCTTTGGGCCACTTGCCCCGGTGCAGCAGCGAGACTTTGATTCTGAATCGCCTGCGTGACTTCCATCGCGCTAATGCCGCGCGCCGCCAGACGCTGCGGATCCAGCCACACGCGAATGCTGTAGTCGCGCTGGCCCAGGTAATTGATGTCACCAATGCCCTCCAGACGAAACAGTTCGTCTTTGACATTGATGGTCGCGTAGTTGCTCATGTAGAGGTCGTCGTAACGACCATTCGGCGAGAAAAAGTTCACCAGCAACAGGATATTGGGCGATTTCTTCTTGATCGTCAGCCCCTGCTGCTGCACCGAGTTCGGTAGCTGGGGCAGGGCCAATGACACGCGGTTCTGGACCATCACCAAGGCCGTGTTGAGATCGGTCGCCAGATCGAATGTGACGATCAGTGTGTAAGATCCATCATTGCCGCACTGTGAGGACATGTAGAGCATGTTCTCGACACCGTTGACCTGCTGCTCGATGGGAGCCGCGATCGTATCGGCCACGACCTGGGCACTGGCACCGGGATAAACGCACGACACCTGCACGGTCGGCGGCGCGATCGGAGGATACTGCGCAACCGGCAACGAGATCAGCGCCAGCGCTCCTGCCAGCACGATCAGGATCGACAGCACCGACGCAAAAATCGGCCGGTCAATGAAGAAGCGAGAGATCACAACAGACCCTTTGGTGCGCGGTCACTTGCTCGCGGGAGTTGTTTTCGGTGCGGCAGCCGGTTCTGGTTTCTTCTCTTCCTCGGCGGCGGCCGGTTCAGATTTTTTCTCGCCCTCGGTGGCGGCCGGTTCTGCTTTCTTCTCGTCCTCGGGTGCCACGGCGGTCGGCATCGACGTCGACTCGGGCACCACTTTCATCAGCGGCCGCACCAATTGCAGACCGCTGATGAGCACCGCTTCGTTCGGCTGCAAACCCTCTTCGATGATGCGCAGGCCATCAGGCTGCAGTGCCCCCGTCTTCACCCGGCGGTATTGCACGACGTTCTTTTCATCCACCACCAGCAGATACTTCTGCCCCTGGTCGGTCGACAGGGCCTTATCGATCACCAATAGTCCCTGATGAGGTTTACCGATGGGTAACCGAATCCGCACGAACATCCCGGGCCGCAGCAGGCGTCGGCCCGACTTCGTAATCGGGTTATCAAAAACACCTCGCAGCGACAGTGTCCCGGTTCCGGTCGTCAACTGGTTGTCTGCAAAATCGACATACCCTTTGTAGGGGAACGTCCCTTCTTCATCAGCCAGCCCCATCAAAACGGGAACCTGCTTGGTTCGCAGGGCATCCTTCGACTCAGGCAGCAGCTGCCGGACGATTCGCAGCATCGTGTTTTCATCAACTTCGAAGTACGAATACATCGGATCGAGTGCCACGAGCGTCGTCAGTTGCGTCTGGTCCTGGGTCGCCAGGTTCCCCAGGGTCAGCATGTAGCGGCTGACCTGGCCGTCCACCGGAGCTTTGATCTGGGTGAACTCCAGATTCAGCTTGTAGCCTTCCATCGCGGCTTTCATGGCCGCCAATTGGGCCACGGCCTGATCTTCGGTCGCCTGGTACTTATCGAGGTCTTGCTGGCTGATCGCGCCGGCATTCATCTTCGCGACATTCTTCGCCCGAACATTGTCCGCCTGCGCCAGCTTCAAACTGGCGCCAGACAGATTCACGTCGGCCGCGGCCTTGTCCAACTGCGCTTGATACGGACGCGGATCGATCTCGAACAGCAAATCGTCCTTCTGGACTTCAGCACCCTCAGTGAAGGGCATCTTGGTGAGATACCCCGTCACTCGCGGCCGAATCTCGACGGCATTCTTCGAGTCTGTCCGGCCGGTGAAGTCGACGTAGTCCGTCACCTCACGCTCCACGGGCAAGCTGACGGTGACTTTCGGCGGCGGAGCTTCGACCGCTGGTGGGGCAGGACGGGAACAGCCCACAAACAGCGACAGGCCAATCAGGCAGCCGCACAGTAGGATTCGTGCCAAAGGGGATCGTCTCATGGGTCAATATCCCAGACGGTATGGAGAGGAATCGCGTGGAAACCGGCTGGTACGGCCAGTGTCACGACGTGAGAAATCGTACTCAGCAATTACTACAGTTGCACTCGGTCGAGGGCGGTTGCTGACGGATCGTCGAAAAATTTTCACAATCGACAGGGACTGCTCAAAATTCACATGATGCGTCACAGACGCCTGAACGGGAGAACTTTACGCCGAGCGATGGCCCACTATAAGATTGCTCATCCACGATGTCCAGAGGCTGCACAACGGCCAGATCTGTCAGGACCGTCAAACGGAATCGCAAATTCATCCCGTTCTCTCGACTCGACAACAAATCACCCATTTTTTCCAATCCAGAACGTTTTCAATGATGCCGCCAGTCAAGACTCAAAGTGCACCATCGGAACGCTGGAGACATAAATGGGGAGTCATCCACCGCTCACGCGTCGCGCTGATCAACTCGTTGCTGATCTATCTGCTGATCGCTTACGTTGTCCTGCCCCTGGCCTGGCGTGGGTACGAGCATTGTCACCCGGCCCTCAATCATTCCCCGACCGTGTGCCGAACTGGCAACGGTCACCCGGGCGATCCGTTGAACATTGCCGCGGTGGGTAGCAAGGAGGACTTGGTGCAGGCGTTATTGAAATCGGGCTGGGACCCCGCCGATCCACTCTCGTTCAAGAGCTCCATCAAGATCGCCGGAGCCAGCGTGCTGCGTCGACCTTATGTGGACGCACCGGTGAGCAGCCTATTCTTATACGGCCACAAGCAAGATCTGGCGTTTGAGCAACCCGTCGGAAACAACCCCAGCCGCCGGCATCACGTTCGGTTTTGGAAGAGTGAGACGCTGAATCGATCGGGCCAGCCGCTGTGGATGGGGGCCGTGACTTACGACAAGAAAATCGGTCTCAGTCACACCACGGGACAGATTACGCACCACATCGATTCCAATGTCGACGCCGAGCGCGACAAACTGCTCCACGATCTGGAAACTAGCGGCTCAATCCGGCAGGTTTATTGGCGAGCCCAGTTTCAGCCGCACCCGACAGGTCATAACGGTGGGGGGGATCTCTGGAAGACAGATCAACGTCTGGCGATTGCGGTATTAAGGCCACCAGCTGGGGTCAGGTCTAATTCAACCGCACATCAAACGCCAGCACCGCCGCTCGCGCCTCATTAAGGCGTGCGCGGGATACCGCCTCCTGACGGAGCTGTGGATGGCCAATCTCGGCGAATCGGCTTGCGGCTCGCTGAAAGAGCTTTTTCGATCGCAACCAGTCGCCGTCAATTTCGAACAGCTGACCGAGATGCCATAAATCGAGCGCCACATGGAACAGATCGCCCTGTTGACGATGCAGTTTCAGGGCACACCAGAGGCGCACTTTGGCCTCCTGCAGCTCGCCCAGCAGCCCGGCAATCAGGCCGAGATTCGCCCAATCTGCTGCGGCACCCGGCGCATTTCCCGCCCCCAATTCGGCCAACAGGGACTTCCATAACAGGCTCTCCGCCAGGGCCCAGCGACCGGCCAGCAAGGCGTCACAAGCCAGATTGCCCAGGGAGGTCGCCGAGATCCGACCGGCCCGCCCATCGACCGGCTGCCGCTCGGATGTGGCGGCCAGGAGTTGAAAGTAGGCGGCCGTTTCATGATCGCCGACAGCTCGATGAGCACAGGCCAGATCGTTCGCCGAGGCAATGAAGGCCTGACGGTCTCCAGAACGTTCGGCCGCCGCCAACTCGCCGGATAACAGCGAGGACAACTCGCGACAGCGGCCAGTTTGAAACAAATTGCAGCTCGTCGATGGGGAGCGTAACGCATCGGCGGAGGAAAATTCGGCAGGCATCGAACCCAGCCCTCTCAGTCAACCCTGTCAATTGGGGTCGGCGCCAACGGACGGCGCGCGACATCACCGGGCTGTTGAGAGAGCGTTTGTGGTCACCTGAGATCGCCTGGACGATCTGGCACCACCCAAAACTCAGGGAGAGATTTTCTATAGGTCCTGAGCTTCAACACGCGCTGAGAGACGCGTGACGGCAATGTCCATGAAGAACACTACCGATTTATCCCAATTTAACGATTTTGACATTTATGTCAAGCGAAATCACGAAGGATTGCGTGGGATGGGTCTCCTCTATCCCGGAGGGATAGCGGCTAATAGCCGGTGGTTGAGGAGCAAAGCGACGACACCACCGGTTACGACGGAAAGTGAACGCATCCTGGAAGGATGCCAGAGGGAACAACCTTGCGCCAGCTCGATACGCCAATCCTCTGCGACCCTTTCAGGGTCGAGGTTTCTATTTGACGTGATCCGGTGGTGTCGTCGCTCCGCTCCTCAACCACCCGCTATTAGCTGTCACCCCTGCCGGGGTGAAAGACGACACGTAACCTGATTGATCAATGTAAGCCGAGCGCTGCGCGAAGTTGGCGGGGCGGAAGCCTATCCCACGACCACTCACTTCGTTTGCAGCATCGCAGCGGTAAACGTCAACAAGTCGCCCTTATCCTTCGAAACCTGCGAGAGCAAATCAAAGCGGCCGGCGTCGGCACACAGATCGGCGAATGAAAAGCCAGTTTGCTCGGACGATTGGCTGAGGTACTTCGCGGCGATATCCAATGCCTCATCCATCCGCCCCAGGCGCGTCAGCAGTTCGACCAATCCGATCGCCACCAACTGATTCTCGGGATCATTCACATCGGGTCGCAGCTTCTCACGGAAGTAGCTTAGCGCCGCATCCTGATTGATATTTCCAATCGCTTTCAAGTACTGAGCGTGAGCCGGATAGAAGTCCTCGAACGGCGGATCACCGGCGTATTGGTACTGTTCGGCCAGGCGAGACCCGTATTCGGCGAGTTGAATCGCCAACGGCAATTCGGGGGTCTCAGCCGTCAACGAGCGAGCGAACCGCACGACTGAATGCAGGTGCGAGACATCAATATGATAGTTAGCATCGGCGAACAGCCAATCGCGGCCGGCGATCAATTCCCGCAGTGATTGACCGGGTGCCGCCAACCCCTGTTTGCGTTCGACTTCATGCTGGATTGTTTGCGCGACATCGTCATAGAGGCGTTTGACCAGGAGCGCGGCACATTGCGTTCGTGCGGCGGGTTCGAGTCGCTGAAACTGCTGATCCAGAGCGGTGATCGAGCTGCAGGTCCCATGCGAATTCAGCATCATTTCGAGCCCCTTGACCGGGGCAATTCCCTGGTACAGGGCGATGTCGATGGCCTCTTCGCTGTATTCGTTTTTCGAATCGAGTTTTTCAATCGCGGCCTTGATGACCTCGGGTTCGCGGATCGTCCGCATGTACATCCAGGCCTGGCCCAGTTGCTTGTCATCGAGCAACAGTTGGCCGACCTGACGGGCCGCAGCGACATAGGTGGCTTCGAAGTCGTCGCGCTTGTCGGGCGGAACGTCATCGAACGACGTCGGCCGCAGCAACGGCAGCCCCAGAGAGTGCTTCTTCTGCATCAACAGGGCATCAAACAGTTGGTGGAACTGGGCGTTTTCACGCAATGTCTCCGCCAGCTTCTGCAGGACAGCGGCGGGGCCTTGTTGAGTCTTCAGTTCTTCCAATTCTGTGTAACTGTCCGTGGCCATAGTCAGTAACCTTGTCTGCGGGGATTTTCTAAATAGGCGGGTTTCACTGCCGGTCGGGTATCGGGCGGGATCGCGGTTTTTAAGAGTTTATTGCCACGGATGGACACAGATGAAACACGGATTGGGTCACCGTTTTGCGGAGTCTATTGCACGTCGTAGCCGCGTTCGCCAGAACGCGGGAACTCGCAAGTGAATCGCCCGCGTTCTGGCGAACGCGGCTACATTGTTCTTGTCTTTTTCCGTGTTTAATCTGTGTCAATCTGTGGCTAAAAACTCTTCAATTCTGTCTTACTAAGTCGAACAACCGCCGCCATCGCCGCATCCACAGCCGCCCCCTTCCGGAGCCGGCATCGGGACCAGGCCGTCTTTGCTCACGGGTTGGACTTCGACCGAGGCATAGCCGGCGGTGGCGGCGAATAACGCCAGTTTCGTCGTATCAGGACCGCGACCAGTGAGGACGTACAGAATCAACTTCTGACGGTCCAAAGTCCACTCCAGGTCCACCAACTCAAGCTCAAGCTGCCAGTCCCGGATGCGCGACCACCATTCTCCATAGCCAACCTGGCATTCTTCGCGCATCTCGCGATCGGTGGTTTCGTCGGACGCACTAGCCGGACGAACGATTTCCATTTCGGGGGGAGTCTCGTCGGTATCGCTCGCCGATTTGACCGGGATTTTCTGGAGCAACGTGCCAATTTCCAGACCGCGGGGGGAATGAATCACCACGCGCAGATCACGCTCCAGGCCATCGAGATCATTGGCCCAAAACCGAGCAATCTCGGGAATCACACCGTATCGGACCAGCCATTTTGATTGCATACGCTTAGATCTTCACAACATTCAGACAGCGTTCGATTACCGTGACGCGGATCTTGGATGACTACCCAACACAATTACTCTCGATGACACACTCACTTGATTGATCACCTTTGAATTCTTCGTGTCCTTCGTGACCTTCTGTTCCAATTC